>CAYGED010000254.1:0-2305 GCA_964348555.1 uncultured Coxiellaceae bacterium | reverse complement strand
GGCCTGTTGCTCGCGAAGTGACCCGCATCATCACACCCGGAACGGTTACTGATGAAATCCTCCTTGACGAGCATTCGGATAACACACTCATGGTGATCCACTGCGAAAAAAATCGCTATGGTATTGCCACGCTCGAAATTACCAACGGCCGTTTTTTAATTCAAGAGTTAGATAATGATGACGCTTTATTTTCAGAGCTTGAACGCATCAAGCCAGCCGAATTACTCGTGAGTGAAGAAGATACGATCGAGCGATTTACACCGATTGTAAAATCCATTAAAAAGCGCCCACCCTGGGAATTTGATTTGACGACGGCAGAACGACTGCTCGCCGAGCAATTGCGCACAAAAGATTTAACCGGTTTTGGGATTACAGATTTGCCGCTTGCCATTTCAGCGGCCGGCTGTTTATTGCAATACCTAAAATACACCCAGCGCAGCGCGTTACCACACATTCATACGATTACCAGCGAACATCATCAAGAATCGATTTTCCTCGACCGGCACACCCGTCGAAACCTTGAATTAACCAGCAGCTTTTCCGCCAATAACGAAAATACCTTGCTTTCGTTGTTAGATCATACTTCAACTGCTATGGGTAGCCGCTTACTTTACCGCTGGGTTACGCAACCTTTGCGCGACCTCTCTTTAGTAACACCACGACAACAAGCGATCACCGCTTTACGAAATCAAAAAAAATTAAATGAACGAAAAAAAACATTGCAGCACATTGGAGACCTCGAGCGAATTTTAGCGCGTGTCGCATCACGCTCGGCAAAACCCCGGGATTTATCTCAGCTGCGACAAACACTCGAACATTTACCTGAGCTGCGTGAACAGCTCAACGATACCCACAACGATGAAATGCTGATGATCATAAAAAATAAACTCGATCATTTTAGCGATTTACTCACGCTACTTAAAAAAGCCATCGTCGAAAATCCACCCGTTGTCATTCGTGATGGCGGCGTTATTGCAAGCGACTACGACGCCGAACTCGATGAACTTCGTAACCTCAGCGAAAACAGCCACCAATATTTACTTGACCTTGAAGAGCGAGAAAAACAACGCACAAAACTCAGCACTTTGAAAGTCGGCTACAATCGCATTCACGGTTATTACATTGAAATTTCACGCGCACAGGCGGCACAAGCGCCCGCTGATTACCTTCGACGACAAACACTAAAAAATTTAGAACGGTTTATCACACCCGAATTAAAAACATTCGAAGACAAAGCACTCAGCAGCCAGACACGTGCACTTGCCAGAGAAAAATTACTTTACGAATCCCTACTCGATACATTATTGCAATACTTAATTCCTTTGCAAGAATGTTCTGCCGCCATTGCAAAACTCGACGTGTTAAATAACCTAGCAGAACGATCGATTACGTTAAATTATGTGGCACCCACGTTCTCCGAAAAACCTGGCCTTCACATCGAAGCAGGACGACATCCCGTTGTTGAATCGGTGCTAGCAAACCCCTTCATGCCGAACGACACATTTTTTGATGAAGGTCGACGCATGCTCATCATCACCGGCCCCAACATGGGCGGAAAATCAACCTACATGCGACAAACTGCACTGATCACTCTATTGGCTTATATTGGCAGCTATGTTCCTGCCAAAAACGCTAGGATTGGCCCCATCGACCGCATTTTCACACGCATCGGTGCAGCCGATGATTTAGCCAGTGGACGTTCTACTTTTATGGTTGAAATGACCGAAACCGCGAACATCCTACATAACGCCACTGAAAATAGCTTAGTTTTAATGGATGAAGTGGGACGGGGAACAAGCACCTTCGATGGTTTAGCACTGGCCTACGCCACTGCTGCTCATTTAGCAACGAAAATCAAATCGTTTACCCTCTTCGCAACACATTACTTTGAATTAACCACACTGGCCGATACCATTCCCACCATCAAAAACGTGCACCTTGACGCTGTCGACCATGACGAACAAATTGTCTTTTTGCATGCTTTAAAAGAAGGTCCTGCGAATAAAAGTTATGGCTTGCACGTCGCGCAATTAGCCGGTGTTCCGCGCGCAGTCATCGAATGCGCCAAAGAAAAACTCGAAGCGCTAGAAACGACGGCTCCAGCTAAAACAATTACTCCAAAACAAAACGAATTATTCGTCGAAGAAAAAAACCCGATCTTCGATGCGCTCGATCGAATTTCCCCAGATGATTTAACACCCAAACAAGCCTTTGATGTTCTCTATCAACTGATACAACTCCGAAAAAATAATGGATAAAAAACACAACAACATCGCTGTCATTATTCCTGCTCACAATGAAGAAT
>CAYGED010000253.1:0-2310 GCA_964348555.1 uncultured Coxiellaceae bacterium | reverse complement strand
GTAAATTACCACTAACTTCAAATAAAAAAAACGTTGGTATTTTGTGTTATGCTGTTGATATCACAAAACAAGAGAGTATTCACAGCAAATTATTAGCAGATTTTGATATCACATCTATGTTCTTAAAAAAAGCCGGAGTAATTAAGTCCGCTGATGCCGGCGATATGAGATCTTATATTGAAGCGCTGTGTCACTACTATGAAAGCATTATTGCGGCAATGCCTGGAAATGTTTATTGGTTAAATAGAGACTGCACATTAATGGGTGGAAACAAAAATCTGGCTGATATGTTTAGTCTTAAATCCACTCGTGATTTAATTGGTTTAACATACAAAGAAATGAGTGAATATGCTAATTGGACTGAAGGACAGGGTGATAGTTTCAAGGAGGTTGAATTAGAAGTCATGAGGACAAATAAGCCGAGATTAAATATTGAAGAACCAGAAGTCATTATTAATAATAAGAAAAAATATTATCTGGGAAACAAAGTGCCTATTCTAGATAGAAAGGGCAGTGTCATCGGCATCGTGGGTATTTCAGTAGACATCACCGAACGGAAAAAGCTTGAAGAAAAGTTGAGGCAGACTGAGGTGAGCGAGGCGAGATTTAGGGCGATGTCGGCGTTGGGTGGTATGATTGCGCATGAGCTTCGGACGCCGTTGACGGCTTTGGGAATCAGCAGTGCCGTTATTCAGCAGCTCTTACCTACGTTGATTGAGGGCTATGAGCTGGCCGCTTCGAAGCTTGGGAATGTGAAACCCGTTCGTAAAGATCGCTTGGAGGCATTGAAGCAATCCGTGGCGCACATGGGACGTTCCATTGGCTACGCGCAAATGACCATTAATACCATTTTGAAAGGATTTAGCTATAGCGATGAGATGGCACAGATCGATCTCACGCCGTTTTCTTTAAAAGAAATGCTCGAGAAAGCCGTTGATCAGTATCCATTTGATTTGGATGAAGGCCACTTGCTGACGTTGAATCACATTGACGATGTCTGGGTGATGGGCGAGGAACAGGTGATTATTCAAGTTATACATAACCTATTTAAAAACGCGCTCCACGCTATCGATGAGGTGGGTAAAGGTCGAATTACGGTTTGGACGGAAGTAAAAAAAGGGGTTGTAAACATTTATGTTGAGGACACCGCCAAGGGAATTGCTCCCGAGCAACTGGGTCGAATTTTTGAGGCCTTTTATACGACCAAACAGAAAACCGCGGTTAGTATTGGGCTTGGACTTTATTTTTGTAAAATGGTGCTAAAAAAAATGGGCGGTGATATTACTTGCGAGAGTCAGTTGGGTGAGTATGCGCGGTTTAAAATTACCCTCAATTTACGGGATTCCAAGGCTTGACTAATAAGGTATACTAGCGAGAATAACGCCCAGCCTAGCGAATTGTAAACAGGCTAGAAGGAAAGAGAGGAAAATATGTCATCTTATACACGCATCCCGCTGATGTATCATCCAACGAACGTTGTTCTTCTTGATGATGATCGAAAATTTTTGAATGACTTAAGTTTGGCTTTGGAAGATACGATTCCATACGTTTTGGATGATGATCCCAATAAAATTATTGAATACCTTGAAACACACACCTACCAGCCCGATGCGCTTTCAGCGCTGGTGACGAAGCAGCGATTTGATCGAGGTGATGAAGATGCGGATTCTGCAGAGTCGTTTACGATTGATTTTGCTCGCTTGCGAGATTCGTTAACCCAGCCGATTCGTTTTAAGAAATGCACCGTTGGCCTTATTGACCGGCGGATGAAAAAGATGGATGGCTTAGAATTCTGTCGTATTATTCGCGAAAAAGAACAATTGTTTAAAACGATTTTGTTTACTGGGCAAACCGATGCTAAGGAAGCGATTGAAGCATTTAACAATAAATTGATTGATGCCTATCTTGTGAAAGGAGACGATCATTCGCTCATTCAAAAAGTAAACGGACTCATTCGCGAATATGCGTGGAAGCAATTTATCGATTTAGGTAAGACCTTGTCAGGCCTACTCTCACATATTCTCAAGCCACTTTCAGATGAGAAATTCATTAGCATTTTTGAGCGTATTTGTCAGCGAAATGATATTGTTGAGTTTTATTTATTAGATTCGAGCTGCAGTTTCTTGCTATTAAACGCGATCGGCGAAGCCAAGCAGCTTTTTGTGAGAAATGAAGCGGATTTTAACGATTGTTACGATATTGCTTCGGATTCAAAAGCACCTTACGATGTCTTACAAGCATTACGCAGTCGACAAATGTTTCCTTGCACAAAGGAAGTCATGGGCTATGCCCGATTACAAGGTGATGCAT
>CAYGED010000252.1:0-2314 GCA_964348555.1 uncultured Coxiellaceae bacterium | reverse complement strand
ACCACACCCATTAATAATCGCCGCAACCCATGAGGAGAGTTTGTTGCCCACCCCACAATTCCAGAAAGACGCGGCAATAATTCTTTCCATCCGCTGAAGAATCCAAGCCATTGACGTTGCTGGAAATGATATTGCCATCATTAGAAAAATTGATGCTGTAATTCTGCGAATCGATGGTTTCTGAGCCAATCTGCACGGTATAGTGAAAAGTCACAGAAGACGGAATACCAGCACCAGGAAAGGCAATTTGAAACGCGTTATGCAACGCATAAGGCGATTGCACTTGAACGACAGGTCCGCCCGCTGGTATTGGAAATCGCCATATCATTCCACAAGCGGCTTGATTCGGCAGCGTAACGGTAAAATTAACTTTATACTGATTTTCACTCGTGCCTGAATTTAATGAAAACATCGTCTGGATACGCTGACTCAGTAACATATTCATCTGCGCAAGAGCCGTTGATGATAACGCTATCATCACTATCGCAAAACCGATTTGAAAATATTTTTTCATAACACCTTGGCTCATTCAGTCAATTGTTTTAACACATTAACCACAATCGATTGTCATTAGCGGTGGAGAACTAGCACCGGTTTGATCCAATTTAAATTCGCAAAGGGCGACTTGACCCGGCGCGTAACTCAACGTCATTGGAACGGTATTGGTCACATTCCCATTCGCATCCAGCATCAACGTGACGCTACTCGACTGCACGGATGTCGATCCGATCGATACCGTGTAACTCACGGTTACCGATTGCGGCCAAATTCCAGTGCCTGAAATCAGGTAAATCCCATTATTAACAGCAGGACCCGACGGAATCGGAGCACCGATCGGCGACGCTGAATACCAAGTCATTCCAACAATATTATTGCCCGAAACAGTGATACCCGTAATCGTGAATTGTTTATAGTGAGATCCAGGCGAGACATAAAAAGTCGTTGAAATCTCAGGCGCCTCAAAAATATTCACGCTCGCCAAACTGCTGGAAGCCATGACCAGTGCTGCCACACCAAAAGAAATTTTTAAGATTGTTTTCATGCATTTCCCCTTATTATAAAAAACTGTTTTATCGCTGTCCTGACTCACAGGCAGCGGTGATTACCCAATAAATACCGACGGTATTGGTACTTAAACTACAAGCAAAATTGCCCGATGGATTGATAAAATCCGGAAAATTTTTACTGGGTAGCTGATTATCACTGATTGTGATAGGCCCTGTTGAGGCAACGACTGACTGATAACCAGTAATGGAAGCGGTAAAATTTATCGTGATCGAACCACCGATCGGTTGCCCTGCGTAATTCAAGAGTGTAATCGGTTGTTCTGATGTTGTTGAATTCATCGCAGCCGTAACGGAGGGTGTCTCTGGGCCTTCCCATTTATTCACGTTTTGCAGGCTCGAATTAAACGAATACGCAACCGTGATCGGATTATTATTTACCGTATCCTGATTGGTCACTTGAATTTCAATCGGAATCGCTGTAAATCCAAGCGGCGTGTTTACCGACGCGAAAGATACGACAGGCAGCAGTGTTGCGCCAAGTGCGACAGTCATCAATAAATTTTTCATGTACCTAAAACCTCAATTCTCTAATTAAAATGAAAACACCAAGCCTGCTAATCCGCCGAAGTAGCCGATATTTTTACCGCCTTTTAATCCATCGAATTCCACACGGAATCCCATGTGTTGGGTAAAGTTATATTGAATACCCACGCCACCCGCGACACCAAAACCTTTGGTATCGATTTTTTCGGTGGGCGGTAATTGATTCGGTAAACCTTTGACGGTGTTCGTGATCGTGTTGGTCAGGTCTTCGTAACCCACACCCAGTTTTAATAACAAGGACGTGTGTGGAATCACTAAATCTTGGCTAAACACACCTTCTAAATCCGAAGACCATGCCGATGTTTTGTCGGTGCTCGTCACGGGAAACCTAACGTTGGTGTCAGGAATAATGAGCTCGCTTGCGGCCGATGATCGACCAATACCAAAATAATTAAAACCCGCTTCCACACCAAACGCTTGCACGGCATCGGGATCATGATTGAAAAAATAACCGACGGCAGTATGCCCCACATAACCCACCGCGGATTTTTGCGTGTAATTAATGGAAGCTTGATATTGAAAAGGTGCCACTTGTTTAACGGTTGTGGTCGCCGTCGCAATTTCGGACTGCGTTAAATACGCACCACCGCCACCCACCAATAAATAAAATCCGGTGGGCGCTGCAAAAATAGTACTGGAAGTCACTAAACCGACGAGGAAAGCCGAAGCCTTTATGTATTTGTTCATATTGCTCAATCTAAAGG
>CAYGED010000251.1:0-2320 GCA_964348555.1 uncultured Coxiellaceae bacterium | reverse complement strand
GTGATCGCGAGCGCAAACTCATCAAAAAAATCGAGCAGGCGCTGGATGCCCTTGAAGAGGGTGAGTATGGTTACTGCGAAGACTGCGGGACGGAAATTGGGATTCGGCGCTTAGAAGCGCGGCCCACCGCGACAAAATGTATCGATTGCAAAACATTTGAAGAGATTCGAGAGAAACAATCGGGTGGATAAACTCTTTATTCGCCAATTGAGGGTAGAGGCCAAGGTGGGTATCTTACCTCATGAGCGAGGCAGTACTCAGTTTGTGATGGTGGACTGTGCCGTGATTGTCGATGCCCAAAAAATAGCAGAGACCGATCAGATCGAGGATGCGATTGATTACGTCGGACTCAGGCAATCTATTATTACCTATCTTTCAGAGCACCGGTTTCAACTCCTTGAAACTTTGGCTGACCGATTAGCCTCTTTCTTAATGAAAAAGTACACCTTGTCCTGGCTTCAACTCTCCGTGACGAAACCCACTATTTTTTCAGATGCAAAAGGGGTTGGGGTTGTCGTTGAAAGATCCTGAGCTTGGGATGCTCAAAACACCTAAAACCCATTCGCTACGGGTATATGTTAAGATGGCTCCACGATGGCATTAATTGCATGCGGTATTAATCATCAAACCGCACCGCTCGCGGTGCGGGAGCAATTCGCGTTTCACCCGGGTACTATTCCCGAGGCGCTTGGAATTTTAAAGCAAAAAGCCATGAGCGAAGTGGTTTTGTTGTCGACGTGTAATCGCACGGAAATTTACGGTGAAACACAGCGGCCGGAAATTGTGTTGGATTGGATTGCTAATCGTGGAGCCTCCGTTTATCAAGCCGATAATTTTTTTTATCGCTACGAAGAAGTCGATATGGTACGACACTTAATGCGGGTGGCGAGTGGTCTTGATTCGATGGTGTTGGGCGAGCCCCAAGTTTTAGGTCAACTGAAACAGGCCTATGAATTAGCTTGTTCAGCAGGTGCGGTGGGTCATCAACTTCGGCAATTATTTCCCGCGGTATTTGCGGCCAGTAAACAAATTCGCAGCAAGACCATGATTGGTTCCGACCCGGTGACGCTCGCTTATGTGGCCGTGCAATTGGCCAAAGAAATTTTTCCTCAGCTCGATGAAGCGCGCATTTTGTTGATGGGTGCCGGCGAAACAATTGAATTGTTACTGATGCATTTAAAAACGCAAGGCGTATCGGATTTAATTATTGCAAATCGCACCATTGAACGCGCCAAAACGTTAGCAGAACCTTATCGCGCGAAAGCCATACGCATCGGTGAAATTCAGGAGTACTTGTCATCCACAGACATTATTTTCACGGCAACAGCCAGTCAACTACCGATTTTAGGTAAAGGGGCCATTGAACGCGCGATGAAGACGCGGATGGGACGACCGCTTTTTATAGCGGATTTAGCGGTGCCGCGTGATGTTGAGCCCGAAGTGGCCGCAGTGAAGCATGTATTGCTTCACAATCTCGATGGTTTGCATGCGGTCA
The DNA here is from genome assembly GCA_964348555.1 of uncultured Coxiellaceae bacterium. GTDB lineage: Bacteria > Pseudomonadota > Gammaproteobacteria > Coxiellales > Coxiellaceae > CAMTUH01. Next base: position 825 of record CAYGED010000251.1, on the reverse strand, counting down.
TCAATCAAAACTGGAAAAATCGGCAAGCGGCGGCGAAGCAAGCCGAAGCCATAGTCGACATTCAAGCGATGCATTTTATCCGTCGTTTGCGCGTGATGAAAGCAGGAGAGATGATACGACGTTTTCGAGAACGGGTTGAGGTATTTCGTGACAAGGAAATTTCCAACGCTTTGTCGCAGTGGGAACGCAGTAAAGATCCAGCGTCTGTGCTGACGCATTTGGCCCACAGTTTAACCAATAAACTTCTGCATCAACCGACCGTGAAGTTACGGCAGGCAGCCTACGAAGAGCGGCTTGATTTATTATTGTCGGCGAAAGATATTTTTGATTTATGAAAGATTCGTTAATTCACAAATTGCAGACGCTGGTTAATCGTCACACCGAAGTTGCGGCATTATTAAGTGATCCTGAAGTGTTGAACAATCAAAATCGGTTTCGCGATCTGGGAAAAGAATACGCGCAATTAGAGCCCATTGTAAAATGTTTTCAGACCTATCAAGTGAACGAGGGCGCGATTATTGCTGCAAAAGAGATGTTGACCGAGAGCGACAAAGAAATGCGTCGGCTAGCGGAAGAAGAACTGTCACTGCTGCAAATCAAAAAGAAAGAGCTGGCAGACGAATTATTAACGTTATTATTGCCAAAAGATCCAAATGATGAACGCAATGTGTTTCTTGAAATACGAGCTGGAACGGGCGGTGATGAAGCCGCTATTTTTGCAGGTGATTTGTTTCGAATGTACGCTAGATTTGCAGAACGTCAAGCTTGGCGTTTGAGTATCGTTTCCATGAATGCGGGCGAACATGGCGGCTACAAAGAAGTTAT
>CAYGED010000250.1:0-2320 GCA_964348555.1 uncultured Coxiellaceae bacterium | reverse complement strand
CAAAAGCGATGCTTTGTAAGTAGGGTTCGAGATAGCGCGATTTCATCATCCTGACTATTTTATATCTTACCTATAAAATAGTCAGACTTGACTTTAACTCATTGAATTGTAATAGATAAAATGCTGGCCGGGTCGTGTCAAAAGAATATAGAAATGCTAGCCCGGGTATTTCATACTGAGAATCCGTGACTCTGCTTCCAGACTTGTGCTCAGTCTACCAGCCATCATTAATGGACGAAGTGTTAATTACCCTTTCATCGAATCGAAGAAATCATTATTAGTTTTCGTCAATTTCAATCGATCGATCAAGAATTCGCTGGCAGCGAGCTCGTCCATCGGATGAAGAATTTTTCGAAGGATCCAAACTTTTTGTAAAATATCTGGCTTCATCATCAACTCTTCGCGTCGCGTTCCTGAGCGGTTGATGTTAATGGCAGGGAAAATACGTTTTTCAGCAATACGACGATCCAAATGAATTTCCATGTTACCGGTACCTTTAAACTCTTCATAAATAACATCATCCATCTTCGATCCTGTATCCACCAAAGCAGTTGCAATGATCGTCAGGCTTCCACCCTCTTCCACATTTCGGGCTGCACCAAAAAATCGCTTGGGTCGTTGAAGCGCATTGGCATCCACACCACCGGTCAGTACCTTCCCGGATGCAGGAATAACAGTGTTGTAAGCACGCGCTAATCGAGTAATGGAATCCAACAAAATCACGACATCGTGCTTGTGCTCAACCAAACGTTTTGCTTTTTCAATAACCATTTCAGCCACTTGAACATGCCGCGTTGCCGGTTCATCAAAGGTACTGGCAATCACTTCTCCTTTAACGGACCGATCCATTTCAGTCACTTCTTCGGGACGTTCATCAATCAAAAGCACGATTAATTTACATTCCGGATGATTGGACGTAATGGAATGTGCGATATTTTGCAGCATCATCGTCTTACCCGCTTTGGGTGGTGACACGATTAATCCTCGCTGGCCTTTTCCGATGGGTGCAGTTAAGTCTATGATGCGCGCGGTAATATCTTCCGTACTACCATTACCCAACTCCATTTTAATCTGATCATTTGGAAACAAGGGAGTTAAATTTTCAAATAAAATTTTACCTTTCGCCGCATCTGGTGTGTCGTAGTTAATGTTATCGACTTGTAATAAAGCAAAGTAGCGCTCGCTTTCTTTTGGAGGACGAATTTTTCCTTCAATCGTATCGCCCGTGCGTAAGTTGAAGCGGCGTATTTGGCTCGGGGATACGTAAATATCATCTGGACCCGCCAAATAGGAGCTGTCGGCAAAGCGTAAAAAACCAAAACCATCTTGCAGGATTTCCAACACGCCATCGCCAAAAATGTCTTCTCCCTTTTGCGCGTGGGCCTTTAGGATGGAAAAAATGATGTCTTGTTTTCGTAATCGTGAGATGTGTTCGATATCCATGTTTTGAGCGAGCTGCATGAGATCAGAGACTGATTGGTGCTTTAATTCAGTTAAATTCATAGATTTTTATAAACCCTTTTTAATTAATAGTAAAAATGAAATTAGCCAAATGAAGATGTTTTATGGGTCATCCCATGACTATGTCCCCAGATAGTGGAATTAACCTAAAAACGAGGGGAATAAACTGGGCGGCGTCTTAAGTGCCTGGGGTAAATTCTAGTCGGTAACTCCTAAAAAAGCAAGCCTGTTGTTGGCATTAGCCTGAATATTTCACACCGGGTCGTCACGAAGGAGCAAGAAACCGGTTAGATTCAGCTGATTTCGATAAAAAGACGAAGGCGCCTAGTACTAGATATTTTCATCGATAAACGCGGTCAGCAGCGACTTACTCAACGCACCAACTTGGGTGGCAATAACGTTTCCGTCTTTAAAAATCAGTAAACTGGGTATCCCACGAATACCATACTTTGCAGGCGTTTCCACGTTTTCATCGACATTCATTTTCAATACATTGAGCCGCCCGGCATAATGAGTTGCTACCTCTTCAACGATAGGTCCAATCATCTTACAAGGCTGGCACCATTCAGCCCAAAAATCAACAAGCACCGGCTTAGTTGCCGTCAGCACATCGCTTTCAAAGTCGGCGTCATTAGTAGCTTTCACGTGGTCACTCATGGACACCCCCTTTTATTCAATCATCCTAATCGAAACCGCAAACTGAATCAATATACCCGTAGCGAATGTTCGCCACTTCAAGTGAAATGAGTATATACCGCTCGCCAATGAAGATGCGAATATATTGAGGAAGCGAGCGGTATATCTTGTAAGAATGCTCGAGCGCGAAGTAAATTCGCGCTCGAGCACCAAAGGGGAGAAT
>CAYGED010000249.1:0-2326 GCA_964348555.1 uncultured Coxiellaceae bacterium | reverse complement strand
CGGTATCAATTTCCCATTACCGAACAAGTGAAAATAGGCATGAATTATTCCTATGTGGATGCGCGATTTCGCTCCGGGCCTAATCGAGGAAAACAAATTCCGTTTGTGGCGGCCAACAAAGGAACGTTTAATGTCGATTATCGTTTTTTGCCGCATTGGAATGTTGAGGTCGAAACGATTTTATTGGGCAGCCAATTTCCCGATGGGGATGTCGCAAACCAAGGGGCACGACTGCAAGGTTATGGTGTTATCAACATGGCATTACGCTATCAATACAAGTTGGTTTCGTTCACCGCAACACTTAATAATGTCACTAATGTTCGTTATAATAATTTCGCGCAAGTGGAACAATTCGGTTCTCTCGTGCAGACGTTTTATTATCCCGCGCCCACCCGTAACTTTTGGTTGAGCATTAGTGTTGACACGTAACACGACAATCGCCCTCATTATTTCCGTTATCGTGCACGGATTTTTATTCGCGGGTTTGTTTTATTTTTCAATGCCATCGGAGATAAATCGCGTGGGTGTATCGCCTGTCCTTCATGCGCACTTGGCAGTGGGTGTGATTGCAACGCGAGAGGAGGCACATAAACGATTTTCCGCTGAGAAAAAACAGGATCAAGTGCAAAGGCGCGATGGAATCCGGCCATCGACGAACGCAGCGGAGACTAACGAAAAGTCATCGCTAGCGTCGTTTCAAAAGGTGGGCAAGGAGAACGCGTTGATGATTTTGTTGCACAATCGCATCAGCCAAGCGCAGCGCTATCCGCATCGGGCCTTGGCTTTAGATGAGCAGGGAAATATTGAAATTGGATTCACGTTATTTCCAGATGGGCACCTTGAAAATGTTCGCGTCTTGAGCACGAGTCATTATCCCATGCTGGATCAAGCGGCCGTAGAGGCGGTTCAGTCTGTCGATCCAGTGCCAGAGGCGGCCGCTTATATTCGTCACAAAACGCTGCTGCGAGTTTGGGTGCATTTTTCGCTGCAGTCCTAGGGGATTAGATTCCCTTTCAAGCCAGATCAAGCAAGATCAAGCAATAATTTATTGCTTGATCTTGCTTGATCTGGCTTGGTATGCCACAATATCAAGATGTTATCCTATGACCTATCATCCGAGCAGCTTGGAAAACTGCAGACCTTACACCAGCAATGCGCTCGAGCTTATGCTGAAGTTACCGCTTATCCGGAAGCAGCAAGGGAGGTGATACATCGCTATGCATTAATCAGCATGGTGGGTGCATCGACACGGATTGAGAACGCCCTGCTCACCGACTCGGAAGTTGAGTGGCTAGACACCCTCCTGTCAGACGATGGAAAAACAACCGCATTACAACAAAATTGGCAACTGATTCAAAATAAATTGTCCAAAGACCGAGAACGCAGTATAGAAGAAGTCGCAGGTTGTCGGAATATGCTGATGTTAATTTACGAACAAGCCCCGGATTTTCTGCCACTCACAGAGTCTATTGTACGCGGCCTTCACGTTGAGCTTATGCAATATTATCCACCTGCAAAGCGTTATGCCGGTAAATACAAAACGAGCCCTAACTCAGTCATTGAACAGAATCATCAAAAAAAAGAATCTCGCCTTGTGTTTAAAACAGCTGACCCAGGTCCTATCACGCAATCAGCCATGAATGATTTGTTCGCCTGGTATAATGAAGCTCGCGAAAAAGTACACTGGCCAATTGCATTAGCCTGTGAATTTGTCTATCGATTTTTAGCAATACACCCCTTTCAAGATGGTAATGGACGCTTGGGCCGTGGTTTATTTCTGTTGTGCTTGCTCCAATGCCATGACGAGCCGCTGCGAGTGTTATCTTATTATTTGGCCATTGATCGCCAAATCGAAAAAAACAAGTCTGAATATTATTACGTATTAAATCGCTGTTCTAACGGTGTGTTTCAACAAAATCCAAAAAAATATCACCTAGAATACTTCTTAAATTACCTGTTAAAAATCATGGAAGCGGCTTTGCAAGATATTAAAACGTATAAAACCAAATTTGATGCGCTGCAAACCTTATCGCCAGCCGCATTAGCCGTCCTAAACTGTTTTAAAAATCAACCGGAACTACGGCTGGCCAATAAGGACTTATGCAAACTGACGAAACTCCCCAATCGAACGGTTACGAATGTATTAGGCATGTTAGTTAAACTCAAATTTATTCAACGACTTGGCAGAGGAAGCGCGGTCAGATACCAATTGGTTTTTTAACTCAGTATGAAATATCCGGGGTTAGCCTGGTATTTTTTTTAATTGCCTTGTATGATGGCAGGATCGATGGGAGGCATCGGGTTTGATAGACTGTAAGGGGGAAAG
>CAYGED010000248.1:0-2327 GCA_964348555.1 uncultured Coxiellaceae bacterium | reverse complement strand
GTAAAATTCGTATCAAATGAAGGGTTGGCGCATTCCGCGGATCATTGACATTGATATACAAGCTCGCCAAGGGTCGTGGAAAAAATGCAAACACCACTGTCGCCAAAATAGCGATCACGGTTAAAATCCATACGCAAACGTTAGTGGTATGCCTGGTTTCACGATATTGCTTACTGCCAACAGCGTGGCTCACAAAAATACCCGCGGATTCTGCAATGGCAAACATCGGCACGATAAATAAAAACATCCATTGGTTTGCCACCTGTGACGCTGCTAACGCATCTTTACCCAACCAGCCGATCATCACCGTAACCACACAAAGTCCCAATAATTCACCGCCAAATTGAATGCTCATGGGCCATCCAATCCGTAGCAACTGCCGAAAGTATTTCCATTCACGGCTTTTTCGTTTCGAAAAAAACTGCAACGCTGTAAATTGTTTTTGAAAATAAAAACAACACAGCAGGAAACTGACATTGAAATAACCCTGAATGGCAAAAGCATAGGGCAAGCCAGCTACACCTTGCGCGGGAATACCCAGTTTTCCAAAAATCAACACATAGGCAGCAGGCACAAATAGACACAGTGCACACAGATTACTGATGATGACGAGGCGTTGTTTATTCATGCCATAACACGATTGCTGCAAAGCAGCGATTAAGACGTAACCGGGCGTTCCCCAAATAAGCGCATGAAAATAAACCCCCACGTATTTCACGAGCGATGGAAGCTGACCTGCCCAAAGTAAAATGTGACCAATCACTAAAAATAAGGCAATCATGGGCAACACGAGCATCAGCGATAACACACAGGCTTCTCGCATGATGCTGCCAATTTCGTAATATTGTTTTGCACCATAAGCTTGTCCCACGACCACACTCGCGGAAAACAGGAGAGAAATAAAACTGACGATAATCGCGATTTGCGTTGACGTCATGAGCGCACTCGCGGACAATACGCCCGCGCCCAAATGTGCCAACATCGCCATTCCAATAAATCCGCTGAGCATTTGAATCAAACGCGACCCTGCCATTGGCATCGCCAAACCCAGCACTCGTTTAATCAGCGCCCACAAGCGTTCTGAAGATGATGGACAGAAATCGGAACTCACGATCATTTGCCTAGCGGTTAAAAAAGTCAATCATCATAACACAGGCAAATGAGGCAAGTCGATACGGTTTAAACCAACGATCCAAAAACCCTAATGCTCGCGCGTCGAGTGGAATGTAATTTTGGGATACTTTTCCATGGTAATTTCGAGGTTCACGCGTGACGGTGCCAGGTACGTCAAATGCTCACCACTGTCGAGCGCTAAATAACGCGCTTGTTCTTGTTTAAACTTCTCTATCGACTCGCGATCATCACATTCAATCCATCGGGCCAGCACAACGTTGGTGGGCTCATAAACACAAGGTGCGTTATATTCGTTTACCAACCGATACGCCACCACATCAAATTGTAACTCACCCACAGCACCCAGAATTAAATCATTATTTACAATCGGGCGAAAAACCTGTGTTGCACCCTCTTCCGATAGTTGTGTTAACCCTTTTAATAAAGCCTTTTGTTTCAAGGGATCCTTCAAACGAACCACGCGAAATAATTCCGGCGCAAAATTGGGTATTCCCGTAAATTTAAAGGATTCACCTTCACTAAAAGTATCACCGATCTGAATGGTGCCATGATTGTGAATACCAATAATATCGCCGGGCCACGCCTCACTCGCTTGTTCACGCTCACCCGCCATAAAAGTGAGTGCCTGATTAATCGTGATACTTTTCGCTAAGCGTATTTGATGCACACGAATGCCCGGCTCAAAATGACCGGAGGCAATACGCAAAAAAGCCACGCGATCATGATGCCCTGGATCCATGTTGGCTTGAATTTTAAAAACAAATCCGGAGAATTTTTCCTCGTCCGGGTGCACCATTCTGACATTGGTTTCACGCGATTGCGGCTTCGGTGCATACTCGACAAATGCATTCAACAATTCGCGCACGCCAAAATTATTAATCGCCGATCCGAAAAAAACAGGCGTTAATTTAGCCGCCAAATAATCAGGCACGTTGAACGTGTGGCTGGCACCTTTGACCAACTCAATTTCTTCTTGCAATTCATCGGCAATATCGCCAATCTCATTTTTTAATTGGGGATGGTTAAGTCCGTCTATTCGCTTTATTTCACCGATACGGTCTTTTTTTCCTGGCTCATAAAGATAAACGGCGTCTTCCAATAAATGATAAATGCCTTTAAATCGTTTTCCCGTTCCAACCGGCCAGGTAACGGGCGCGCATTGGATTTTGAGCACGGATTCTAATTCGTCGATT
>CAYGED010000247.1:0-2330 GCA_964348555.1 uncultured Coxiellaceae bacterium | reverse complement strand
CCCTGACACTGCGATCACCACCAGCGCGGCTCTCCCGTTTCAAGGCTATATCAATCGATCTTAATTGCTTGGGCCAACGTCCGATCACCACAGCATGATAAGTTTTTTGCATCGCTCGTGATAGGAATAAATCATGTAACGCCTTCAGTACCGATCGTTTTTTTGCGAGCACTAAACAACCTGAAGTGTCACGGTCAATACGATGTGCGAGCTCTATTGCAGGATACTGAGGATAGATGTGCTTCACGCCGTCAATTAATCCATATCGTAACTGTGAACCACCATGCACAGCTATTCCTGAAGGTTTATTCAGAATCAATAAATACTCATCTTCATATAAGACCGTTTTAGGAATCCATGAAAAATCCATTTTGCTCAAATCTGTTTTTTCAGTTTCACCGAGCACTTGAGGCACACGAACAATGTCGCCTGCGACCAAACGATCCAAAGGCTCCGCCCGCTTTTTATTAACTCTCACTTCTCCTTTACGGATCATCCGATAGACCAGGGACTTAGGAGCTCCGCGCAGCACGCGCATCAGGTAATTATCAAGCCTTTGCCCGTCATACTCTTCTGAAATAGTGTGATGATGAATTTCCAACATGAACGCTCGTGTTTTATTTGTGCTCAGTGTATCACAATGAAGCGAGTAATTGTTGATACAGACCCCAATCAAAATGCGGTCCTGGGTCCTGTTTACGCCCGGGTGCAATATCCGAATGACCCACAATATTAGAGACCGTAATCCCCGGAAATATGCGCATTAATTCTTGGGTTAAGAGCCCCAATGTTTGATACTGGGCTTTTTCAAATGCAGTATCCACACTGCCTTCTAATTCAACCCCTATCGAAAAATCATTGCAGGCCTCTCGCCCTTTAAAATAAGAGGCGCCTGCATGCCAAGCTCGATCGGCCACCGAAACAAACTGCGTCAGCTGCCCCCTACGCTCAATAAAAAAATGTGCTGCAACTTTAAGCTCGCGCAAGGATTGAAAATCTGGATGTGCCCTACTATCTAAACGATTTAAAAATAAATCCTGGACATATCCTGTTCCAAACTGTCCTTCTGGTAAGCTAATACAATGAATGACCAATAAATCAATCGCAGTGCCACTCGGTCTCTCATTATAGTGAGGAGACGGCAAATGGCTCGCCTCCACGATCCAACCGTTTTGATCCAGTCTCATCCACCCTACTCCTCACACTCTGATATACTCAAATGGTATATTATACCAGGTGAACTATGAATTCCGGTTTTATAACGGCCATCTTTTCGTTCAATCAAGATTTTCTCGACTCACGATAGGTGTTGCTATCCCTCGTCTCCAAAATCTTGATTGATTCAAAAAGCTGTTTGTTATAACACCTAAATCCATGGTTCATCTGGTATAGTCTGATTTAATTGAATAGTATTGAAGGAGCAACTGATGTCAGACCCTTCTGAAAAAATAGAGATCTCGGACCAAAAAATTGCTACGGCTGAACCCTACGCTGTGCTCACTCTAGTACAAGCAGTGGCCACAGATATTGCGGAAGAAAGAACGGAAAAAATTAAGTTCCTTAAACATCAATACGCACTGGGCATAGAACCCGATGCACATGAAATTGCTCGAGCAATCCTGGCACACTTAACACGAGCATCCACTTAGGATGTGTCCTCAATCTACGCTGGAATCATGCAAGATTCTGTCATTAAAAATGCTTGATACAAATCGTCACCGTCATAGTGATGCGTAGAAACTTTTTTAAGATCTGCAGTTCCATTCACTGCTACCGTGTGCCTCAATTGTTGAAATAACGGATAATCAGACATTGAATCTCCAAATGCAACGGAAGCATTAAAATCAAGGCCGTATGCTCTTGCCAAATCATCACTAACCCGCGGTTTATCTTCTGGCTTGAGAATTTTGTCTAAATCGATCTGATCCTCCACCTGACGTGGAAAAGGAGATGCAACAATATGATCAAACCCATACGGATAGAAACAGTCTGCAAAAAAATCGGGGGACATGGTGATCAGACAAGAAACATCTCCGCGCTCTTTGATCACACTCAGAGTTTCTGAAATATTTTTCAACTTAGGTGCCGCAGAAAAAGCGGCTTCGATCACTGTGGGATGCAAAAGACCCCACAGCTCATGAATGTATTTTGCAAATTCTCGTGTGGGCAATTTCTCTTGAATAAAACGCCGTTCCAACTCATGAAGCTCTGTCAGCGTATTGGTGATTTTTGCAATTTCTAAGGATGCAGTGGTCCGAGGCAACAAAGTGCCGTCCATATCAAAAATATAAAGCTTATTCATCCCATATTCCGCGAGTCAAAAAAGCCCA
>CAYGED010000246.1:0-2352 GCA_964348555.1 uncultured Coxiellaceae bacterium | reverse complement strand
ATTCTTAAGTTATTCTTAACGAAACTTTAAAAAATTAGAGCAATGGTAACTTACAGTACATACTTAATAATCTCGAGCAACTACTCGGTATGCGCTAACACATTTTTATCTAGAGCTTTGTGATTGAACCACTTGGATTAACCAAGCGCTAATAGCGTCAATTTCTTCAGGGCAAACTTGGTGTTCCATATTATACTCGTGCCATTCCACCGGATAATCCAGTGTTTTTAGCAGTTCGTATGTGTTATGCCCGAGTTGGATGGGTAAGACACTATCGAATTTGCCGTGTGCGATAAAAATAGGCGTGTGTTGATTAACTGTATTTCTGGTTGTGTTGATTTGATTTCGAAAAGGCAAATAGGAAGATAAAGACATTATTCCGCCTAATGTTTGCGGATAGCGCAAACCGGTGAACAATGCCATGGCACCACCTTGTGAGAATCCCGCCAAAATAATGCGTTTGGGTTCAATGCCTTTTTCAATTTCTGTTTCGATTAATTGATGGATGGATTGTTCGGAAGCTTGAATACCGGCGAGATCTTCTTTTTCGTCCGTGGTTAAACTATAAATATCATACCAAGCGCGCATTTCCATGTTGAAATTTATGGCGACCGGACGGATAGGGGCATGAGGAAAAATAAAACGAATCGGACAATCATTCGGTAAATCCAAGGCTGGAACAATATCCGAAAAATCATGCCCATCAGCACCCAGCCCGTGTAACCAGATGACAGATGCCGATGGATTTGTTGCTGGCTGGACAGTGACGCTTTCTAGAAGAGGCCATTTGTTCATAACGACTATATACGGTATTCTGCTCCAATTGCCAAGTTTCTTGTGCATACTGACGTTACTCGGTGAGGATGGTTATATGTCAATGATAGTCCGAATCTGTCTGATCGTAATCAGCTTGTTGTTGCTTGGCTGTGGGCAAAGCGGTCCATTGTACCTGCCAGATAACACTCCGGATAACGCGATTGAAAAATCCGCGCCATCGAACAATAGTGAGGACCGAGAAAACGCCCGCACAAATACCTAACCAGGCTAGCCGTGCCATTATAATAAGCGTAAAATTCGAAAAACGCTGGCCGAATATTGCCGAGTATGGACGTTCGTGAAAAAACTGAGTGAGACACGCTTTCATGAAAATTGATTTTGTAAAAATGCACGGCTTAGGAAACGATTTCGTTGTGATTAACGCGATGAAACAGCCCTTTGGGTTATCCGCCGCACAAATTCAAAAAATGGCGAATCGACGATTGGGGGTTGGGTTCGATCAACTGCTGGTGATCGAGCCGCCAAAATCGAAAGAGACTGATTTTCACTTTCGGATTTTTAATGCCGACGGCACAGAAGTCGGTCAGTGTGGAAACGGGGCTCGATGTATCGCTCAGTTTATACATAATCATCATTTGAGTAAAAAAGATCAGTTTCGTATTTCAACCATCAGTGATGTGCTCGTGTTAACGCTAGAGTCGAGTGATAAGGTCAGCGTCTCGATGGGAATTCCACGTTTTAACCCTAAGGAAATCCCCTTTATCGCTGATAGCTTATCACATCAATACGATTTGAAGGTGGACGGGCAAATTGTCCAGTTGAGTGTAGTCAATGTCGGAAACCCTCATGCGATAATTCCCGTAAATCAAATTGATGGGAACCAAGTGTCGAGTTTGGGCGCGCAGCTTTGCAAGCACGAACGGTTTCCAGAAGGGGTCAACGTCGGGTTTATGCAGATCATCGATGATCAAAATATCCGCCTTCGTGTCTATGAGCGTGGCACCGGGGAGACCTTAGCCTGTGGCAGTGGCGCCTGTGCCGCCGTCGCTGTGGGACGAAGAAACGGTTTGCTTCAAGAACGTGTGACGGTGAGCCAGCCAGGTGGAAGCCTAATTATTGATTGGCAAGGGCCGGGGCTTTCCATGAACATGACTGGACCGGCGGCAACTGTTTTCCAGGGTCAATGGGAAGACTAATTTCTGCATATTTTTTGCCTGAATTTTGCTTGCGTGTTTACGATTTTCATATAGAATGTCTGCATTTTTAGGGTCCTAGGAATAGACCATGAAAACATTTAAAGATCAGTAGCCTATGCTACGGGGAGTTTAAAATGGCATTATCAAAAGTAAGTCATGTTACCGCCGACTTTGTGCCCTACAAGCTTAAGAAAGGTGAAGCTTACATGAATGATCGGCAAAAGGAGCATTTTCGGGCCATTTTAACCGACTGGAGACACCAGCTCATGGAAGAAGTGGACTCAACAGTCGTTCACCTAAAAGAAGAAGGGACGGCTTATGCTGACCCGCTCGATCGCGCGAGCCAAGAGGAAGGCTTCAATTTGGAATTAAGAACACG
>CAYGED010000245.1:0-2372 GCA_964348555.1 uncultured Coxiellaceae bacterium | reverse complement strand
TCCGTGGGCGGCGAGTGGACGCGCATTGTCCTTGAATCGCTCGGAAGGTTTCACCAAAGTGTTGTTTGATGAGCATGGCACGGTGATTGGCGGCGGTATCGTAGGCGTTAACGCCGGTGATTTAATTGCTGAAGTGGCATTGGCGATTGAAATGGGTTGCGATGCGGAAGACTTGGCGTTGACGATACACCCGCACCCAACGCTTTCGGAAACCATCATGATGGCGACGGAAATGTATGAGGGTACGATTACGGATCTCATTGCACCGAAGAGAAAACAGTGATTTTCGCCAGGCGATCTGACTTTCTCGTCTTCCTCGTGCGGAGGCGGTCTAAATAAATTGAATAGCCTTGAGTGAACTTTACCATTTCGTTTTCGCAATTCCCCAGCGCTCCACAGTGTCGATACCCACATCGTTTAATAAACGCGTCAGCTCATTAATCGTATTTCCCGTCGTGATCACGTCATCAAAAACAGCGACGTGCTGATCAGAAATAGGATGACGAAGCGCAAATGCATTTTTCACGTTCTTTGCACGCTTGTTGGACGGCAATTCCGATTGTGGTTTTGTGTTTTTGACGCGAACACAGGAAGTTAAATCAAGGTTCATGGAGAAATATTTAGCGACTATCCTGGCTATTTCACTGGCTTGATTAAATCCGCGTGAGCAGAGTCGTTTCGGATGCAGTGGAATGGGTATTAATCGGGTTGGAAAGGCTTGACGAGGATGCGACTTCAAGTGTTCGATGAACAACTGGGCTAAGGTATTCGCATGTCCAAGCTGCCCGTGAAATTTCAATTGAAGAATAGTCCGCTCAATCGGTGGTTCGTAATAAAACGCCGCATTCATTTCCGACGGAAACGGCACTTTGGGCAGTAGTCGCTGGCAATACTCACAGCAAACCACGGTTTTTTCTACTGGATGTTGGCAAAACGCGCAGGTGTTTGGAAATAACCAGGAAAACATCGTTCGATTTTACTCCTAGCCCGGCATGAAATTTCCGAGCTGGCCACTATGGTACAGTAGTTATTTTTTCTGACTACCGTGTTATAAGGTGTCAATAATAACACTTGCCTAAACGTAGCCTATAGGCTACAATCTAAAATAAGGAATTTTGATGTTAAAGGAGCTGGTTTTTTATGTGACAGCAAGAGGGAGGTTCCGTTTCGAAGATGATTAAACGAAAAAAAAGATCGAGTCATTCATTACCCAAATATGAAGACTGGTTGATTGAATCTTTGAAAAAAAAGAAAAAAGCCACTATCTATCTTCAAACTGCTATTGAAGCGTATCAAAATGACAATGACCCTGCTCCTTTGTTGTTGGCGTTTCGACACGTGGCGCTAGCGCAAGGTGGAATGGCGAGGTTGGCTAAAAAAACACGATTAAGCCGAGAAACTTTGTACCGTATATTATCAAAAGATGGAAATCCCCGATTAGAGACGATTGGTCGATTGCTTCAGGGCTTGGGGTTTCGTTTGGCTATTGAAGCAGCTTAACAGCAAAACTAATATCCCTGATTTCTTATTCCAAGCCGGTTTTTGGGTTAGAATAGCCCCGTGAAGCAGAGCATTCCCAGCATTGACTTAAAAGCCGCGAGGCGAGCGAGAGCGCGGGCGGCGAAGACCTATGAAACGGCGGCGGTGATCGATCGGATGCTCGCCGATCAATTGCTTGAGCGTTTGGAATTTATTCGTTTGGCGCCCAAGCGTATTTTAGTGATGGGTGCGTGTACGGGTTATGCAATGAAATTGATGGAAAAACACTACCCAAATGCGGCTGTTTTTTCGTTGGATTTTTCGCTGGAATTGCTGCAACGTTCACCGAATAATGACAACCGAATTACCGCAGATTATGCCGCACTTCCTTTTCCGAATCAGTCCTTCGATTTTATTTTTTCAAATTTAGCTTTACCCTGGGTGACCCAATTGGATGGAGTGCTCGATGAGGTTCATCGGGTGTTAAAACCCGGCGGTTTATTTCAGTTCACGACCTTGGGGCCGGATACTTTAAAAGAGTTGCGCCAGGCTTTTTTGCAAGTCGATCAGCGCATTCATGTGCATCCCTTTATTGATATGCACGATATTGGCGATCGCTTGATGCAACATTATTTTCTGGATCCGGTGATGGAAGTCGAGTCACTCGTGCTTCACTATGCGACACCGATCGAGCTCTTTGAAGATTTGCGGCAAACCGGTTCGCAAAACGCATTGCATCAACGGGCTAAGGGCCTCATGGGAAAATTGAGATGGGAGCGACTGTTGTCGGGTTATGAAACTTTTCGCTTGGGCTCAGGTGATTTACCCGCGACCATCGAGGTGATTTATGGTCACGCTTGGGGTGGCGAGGCGCGTGGTGACGAGACCGTTGT
>CAYGED010000244.1:0-2415 GCA_964348555.1 uncultured Coxiellaceae bacterium | reverse complement strand
ATGCCAGAATTAAAAACTAAATAACAGTTTTTTAAATCGCTGGCCTGGTTACTATAATCGCTATTAACCAGACGTTGAACATCACGACTTGGCCATGGAACCGCTAGCATTAGATCCTTGAACTGCTCAAAAAAGGGCCGATTAAAATCAAAATCTCTTCCGTAATCAACGGCATCCCAGGAATCTCCCCACCATACATCGCGTTCTAAGATTTTGATAGGCGACTCTTGGGGAAACGTAGAAAACATTCCATCCTTTCTATAAAGATTATTTTCATTCCACCAAATCATACGACGAATCGCTCTACATGATGGGCAATGCGACGGCTCAGGTACACTAATCTTTGCATAAAACGCCTGATCATCAGGCGTAATTTCAAAACTATTTTTGCATTGTTTGCAATTCTTTATTGAGCTCATTGGTGTGGATTAGGAGCTTTGACGATAAATTCATCAACTCGTTCCAAAATATCTTCCCACTCATTTAAATTAGGCTTCACATCCAGAATTTCAATGACATCAAAATAATCTTGGATTTCGCGATGCTTTTCATCGGGAAAATCAGGTGCGGTGGCAGCATCAGCTGAAATCGCATTCCAAGCTTCCGTTAACGAACTTCTCAATAAATTAATTTTGGCAACATATCCATCCCATTCGTTATACAAAGGCAACATTAAAGGAAAATTTTTCTTTTCAGATTCAGTTAATGTTTCAGTAAACACTGTCTCTTCGTCTGCTATGCCTCGTGGGCCAAGCTCTCCGATAGCAGATCGATATCGGCCAAATTTTCCCAAATCTATGCTCCCACCGAATTCTTTAAAAATAGTACTACGAACTCCAACAAGACGAGCAAGCTCACGGGAAATCTTTTTTATCGGATCGAGAATTTCAATCGATCCAAAACGTAAGGATAGCTGCTGATAACGATCTAGAACATCACGAGTCTCTATAACCCTGTCAGTTCTTGGTTTAGCCGGAAATTTGATGATATTCGAAGGTGGTTCTTCAGGATTGGTCATAAATAGATAATACTAGGTTACTGTAAGACAGGCAACGGGTCATCGTCTGTACTGGCACAAAGGAGAAATACATGAGAAAAATGGGCGGAATCATAGCGATTTTCTTTATTCTTTTCCTCCTCTACGGGTTCTTGAGTGTTGCTGGCGCCATGCTCTAGCCGCTCGAACCCGCCGTACCACGACCCTCGACACTTGTAATAGTCGGGGGTTCAACACGGGAAAATATGATACACTGTAATAACATATACTTACATCGTCCATACTTATGGAACAGATAACTGAAGAACAATTCATTGAGTTTTATCGGGAACATGCCCCAAAGCTTTTCAAATACTGCTACTTCCGAGTACACTCAAAGGAAGATGCAGAAGATTTGGCGGGAAAGGTATTTATGAAAACCTGGGACTACATCGTCCAAGGTAACACGGTCGACAACATGCGCGCCTTCCTGTATCGTAGTGCGCATAATGTAATTGTGGATTTTTATAAAACGTCGAAAAAAGATCGTGAAATCTCTATGGATAGTTTTGGCGAAGACACGGTAGATATACCTGACAACATAGACATTGCCGCAGATACAGAGACAAAGATGCTAGTGAAAGAAGCTATGGGGAAACTCGAGGAATTACCAGACGCCTATCGAGAAATTATTATACTGCGTTTTATAAATGAATTAGGGATAAAAGAAATTGCTGATGCTACCGGCATGACAGAAAACAATGTTTCAGTAAAATTGCATCGAGCTATAGAAAAACTAAAATCGCAATATGTTTGAAAAATTAAAAAACAAAGACATCCACGATCCGGCATGGCTAAAGCGCCAGGAAGATGTGTTGCGAGCGCATATACGTAGTAACCCCTCTACTCCACGCCCCCATAAGTTTCCTGTAATAGCTCTCGTTGCGGTAGTGGCTATCGTTGGAATAGTTTTGATTTCCAACAAAAAAGACGAAAAAATCGTCTCAACTCCGACACCCACGGTTATTTCTACCCCAGTTAAAACAATGTCAGCTACTCCTTCTCCTATTATCTCAATCTCGCCTAATGCTTCAGAATCTCCAACTCCTACCTCTACTCCAACTCCATCTCCGTCACCGTCACCAAAACCAAATATAACCAACGTCATTCCCACTCATACGCCAACTCCAAAAGCCACTCCGGGAGAAGTGAAGCTTCCCTAAGCCACCTCTTGTTGATAGCAAGACTCGCAGTAAACTATTTCTGGTCTATTGGGATCATATGAAGTCTCAATGTCTTTAGAACATTTTGCACACGTGCGATGATAGATCACCATAGGATTGAGTGATTTGATTCGTCCAAAATCTCTGCACAATGGACATCTACGTGGTAACGCCAAATTAAATCTCTGATGAAATGCCAACTCTTTAGCAATAAAC
>CAYGED010000243.1:0-2420 GCA_964348555.1 uncultured Coxiellaceae bacterium | reverse complement strand
CTCTTTATTGTCGTGTGCGAGCGACAAGGCTTGCGCTCCGAAGGCGGAGGGTTTTTCGTCTTCCCACAACCAGCGAGGCCAAAGGCCGGTGACTTTGACTAGCGTATAGGCGGCAGTTGTTGTTGCGATAACGCCGGCGGCTTTGACAATGTGTCGCCAGGTCCAGGTGGAGGGTTGTTTTTGTTCCGTACGCATGCTTATTCTCCGTGAAAAAATTTAATTTGCTTGTTGGCTTTTTTTATTTTGATTGTGTTATGGCTGACCTCACCTGAACTGTTTTCAACGCTGTTTTGATTTCCTTGACTACACTGGCCCAGTCCCCTAAAGCCGGTTGGCGAAAGAGTCGCAGTGTTGCATACCAAGGACTGTCTGTGCGATTCGTTAACCAACGAAAATCCGATACGTGTGGCAACATCACCCACGTGGGTTGACCCAAGCTCCCACTCAAATGCGCGGGCGCCGAATCCACCGTAATTAATAAATCCAATTGACTCAACACCGCTGCCAGACCTAAAAACGATCCCACGGCGTTTGACAAATCTTGTGAGGCGGAAAAGCCAGCGGCTACCCAAGCTTGACTTTTTTCAGGTATTTTACCGTCGATTATTTTTCCTGCGTATTGCACGCTGTAAAAATCAATTTCTTTCAATGCCAATAAACTTTTAAGCTGTTCAAGAGGAACCGATCGTTGCTCATCCCTTGGATTTTCTGGGTTTCCCGACCAAACCAAGCCGACGCGTAATCGGTTGCTTTGATCGAGTTCAATGCTGGGTTTCGTGGGTGCTTTCAAATACGGTTGCTGGGCAAAGGGAATCGCTGCTTCCGTATAGGTTTGAAAGCGCAACGGTAAACTGAGCAGGGGAATATAAAAATCGTATTTCGGTCGAGCCTCTCCTGGTGTGATTAACGTTTGTATTGGTAATGCTTGGTCAGTTAAAAAGGGTGTCAACGCAGAATGACATTCAAAAATCACCGCTGCTCCCCGTTGATCTAATAAAAATAAATACCGCAAAAATTGCAGTGTATCACCCATCCCTTGCTCGGCCATGACCAAAATGGTTTTACCGGACAGTGGCTCGCCTTGCCAACAGGGCGCCGTGAAGGGAGGCAATTGGGTCAGCACTCGTTGTGTTTCATGCAGCCGTAGTCGTGCTTCATAGTGCCGCCAACCTAATGCCCACTGACCCATGGCTAAATAAGTAATGGCCGCATTAAATGCCGCTTTAGGCTCTTGGGGAGCGATTTGTAAAGACTGCTCAAAATAGGTGAGCGCTTTTTTCAAATCGCCTTGCTCTTTATGAACCAGTCCTAAATGCGCAAGAAAAGAGGCGTTATCGGGCTCTTGTGCGGTGAGGGTTTCGTAGATACTTCGCGCGTTTTCATAATCTTGCACTTGCAAGTAAGCCAACCCCAAATTATTTAATACTGGTCGATTCTCTGGATGAGTATCCAGCAGCTGCTGATACAATGAAATGGCTTCTTTTGCGCGTTTTAAACCTAATAAAGCCACGCCTTTATTGATTAACGTTTCCAATTGATTGGGGTGCGTTGCTAATACCTCCTCGCAACACGCTAATGCCAGCGTTTCCTGCCCGGTGGATAAATACAACTGACCTAATTGGTGTAGTACGCGTGGGTCTCCGGCGCGAATGGTGCGCGCGTGTTGATAGGCGGCGATTGCTTCGGGATAACGGTGTTGCTGAGCCAATTGAAAACCCAGTTGCAACCAAGCCTCTAAAAAACTCGGTTCAATTAAAATGGCTCGACGAAAATCATCACTGGCTTGTTGGTGTTCATTGAGTTTTTGGTACAATAATCCTCGGTTGAAATAATAGGCGAAGAAATTGGGGTGTATCTGTATGGCTTTGGTAATTTGTTTTATCGCCTCCAAAGACTGTCCTTTTTCACCCTTAATTAATCCCGATAAATGGAGGCTATCGGCATGCGATGGGTACTGAGTTAGAATTTTTTCATAAATAGTTTCGGCTTGTTGGTAAGATCCTTGCTGATGATAAGCAGTGGCTTGTTCAAACCACGTTTTTAACTGTGGGTCTACGGGTTGTTCTGGTTGTTTTGTGTTTGTCGTAGAACTCACTCGATTTAATGCTTCCATCTCTAAAGCCATGGTGGTGTCCCTTTGTTTTTAAAACGATCCTGCTTACGGTAACTCGAGGCTTCATACTTAAATAAAAACTAACTATCCAGTTCTATTTTGCGCAATTATACGCGTTTTTCACTGAGAAAAAAGCGTTAAAAACTTAAGGCTATATTAAAAACAAGGATATTAGTGAGTGATTTAACCATTCAATATCATGGTTGACGGGTGTATTTTTCTAACAGAATTATCGATAGGTACACGATCAAATTAGGTCATTTTTATAATAGTCAATTAATAACTTAGAAGTTTAGCCTATTTGTAT
>CAYGED010000242.1:0-2444 GCA_964348555.1 uncultured Coxiellaceae bacterium | reverse complement strand
ACAATTACCAGAGAAAGTACTTATAATTTTTACGATATTTTGATGAACCTTGAATCGAGCCAAGTTTTTTATAAAGATAGCTGGCTAAAAACCGTAGTTGCCTTGGAAATATTGGAATCTCTTTCCGCCTCGGTTGACGTTGCAGATGTAATCAAGGAAAAATCCCGCCTATCGATTCCTTTAAAAATTTTTCGTGCGGTCGCGTCTCTAGTACTTAAACGGGCGCTTCTCTATAGGTTTGTAAATCTTGAATCATTTGCCTCAAATAAGCCTTTAGAAAAATTACTTCGAGACAATCTTCGTTTTGCGGATATTTATAATTCTTCAATTCAGTTGGAGGTTGGGGCAGTAAATATTTATTCTGGATCTGCGGAATACTGTACCAACTATTTAGTACAAGACATTGGCAACATTGAAAAACTTATAGCATTCATAATGGGTTCGGCTTGTTTGCCAGTGTCATTTCCTCTTGTTAGGTATAATGGCAAAAAATTTGTTGATGGGGCCTTTATTGCTAGTGCACCCATCGATAGGGCTATTGCTATGGGATGCAATCCAATCTGGGTATTCTCTTATACTGGTTTCAGGCAGCAGCAACCACACGGAGAGTTGGATTCTTGGTTCAAGATTCTCTATCGCAGTATCAATATAGCAGTTACTGAACACGCACGGATGATGATTGAGGAATGCAATAAGATAAATAATGATTTGCGTGTGGCTCGAGAACTGGGAATAGATACGACAGGTTTTTCTTTTGATGGAAAACGGGAAACGGAAATTATTTTGGTAGATATAGACGAACCTTTACCTGAAGTTGATCTCAACGATTTGGGAAGCGTAGACAAAAAGACCCTCATAGCCTTAGGCTATGAGGCAATGGATCGGGCAATCAAAAAGAGAGCGAACGCTGATATTGATATATAACTCTTCGCGTAAAGGCCCACAAGGGCTTTTTCTGTGCAAGTAATCATGCTATGGTAATAGCAATGATTACCACGGAAGACGTTGAACATATTGCCAAATTGGCTCGTATAAAAATCACCCAAGAAGAAAAAGAAAAATTAACCCAGGAACTCGGGTCAATTTTTGGTTATATTGGTAAACTCAATCAACTTGATACCAGTAATGTTGAGCCAACTGCGCAAGTAACCGGATTGGAAAACATTTTCCGTGAGGATAAACCGACCGAGCAATATTCTGACGAAGCCGTTATGCGATTACTTGATGCCATGCCTGTCCGGGAAAATGGCTATCTCAAAGCAAAAGCCGTGTTTGATAAAAAAAATTGATCCCGTACGAGATAGCCTTAACGGGATCGCAAATTTTAATCATTAAATTAATTTATAGCTTACGGTGTTTCAGTAACTTATACTTTACACAACACGGTTGCTATTTCGTTTGAGATGGATGACGTCAAAAAACTTACAATTGAAACTGTTACCAATGGAATTAGAGAAAAAAAATTCAGCCGAGAAGAACTCGCCGCAGAATTTTTTGGTCTCATAAAAAAAGAAAACCCGAAACTCAATGCCTATCTCTCTCTATTCGATGATTATGGGCAGACCGCTGGTGTTGATGCATATTTAAACGGTGTGCCTTGTGCCATTAAAGATAATATTTTAATCAAAGACACAATTACTACCGCCGGCTCAAAGATCTTGGAAAATTACAAAGCTGTATATGATGCTACTGTAATAGAAAAATTGAAACGATTGGGCGTGATTTTTCTTGGCAAGACCAATCTCGATGAATTTGCCATGGGTGCCTCCACCGAAAATTCTGCTTTTGGTCCGACTCGTAATCCGCACGATCTAGAACGAGTATCCGGTGGTTCTTCCGGCGGTTCGGTAGCTGCCGTAGCGGCTGGGCTTGCGGTATTTGCTCTCGGATCCGATACGGGAGGTTCAATTAGACAGCCGGCTTCTTTTTGCGGAGTTGTGGGTTTAAAACCAACCTATGGTCGGGTTTCTCGTTATGGTCTGATCGCCATGGCTTCTGGTTTCGACCAGATCGGACCGATTACAAAGACGGTTAGAGATTCCGCACTTGTGTTGAATGCTATTGCTGGGCATGATAAAAAAGATTCTTCCTCTGCACTTCGAACAAATACGGATTTTACTAGAAAGCTTGGACAGTCCATCAAAGGTCTTCGAATTGGCGTACCCAAAGAATATTTTAACGAAGGATTGGATGATCATGTTGCTTCATCAGTACGAGAGGCGGTTAAAGAACTGGAAAAACTCGGTGCGCGTATCGGTGAAGCGACGTTGCCTCACTCTGAATATGCTTTGGCAACCTACTACATTATTGTGCCATCTGAAGTCTCTTCAAATATGGCTCGCTATGATGGTGTCAGATACGGCTACGTTTCTCCAAATGCTAAAAATTTATTTGATGTCTATGCTCTATCGCGGGCAGAAGGTTTGGGGGCAGAGGTGAAACGG
>CAYGED010000241.1:0-2450 GCA_964348555.1 uncultured Coxiellaceae bacterium | reverse complement strand
CTCGTCGGCGGCGTCCTCCAAGGTCTCGGCCAAGTCCTCAGCCACGTAGCCCAAAGCGTCGGCAAATTCGCCCACAACCTTTTTAATGGCATCAAATTCGCCGCCAGCTCTCTATTTGGCGGCCAAGGCCAACTTGCCACGGTCACGAATCAATCTATGTTCGGCAGTCTTTCCAAGGCCTCTTTCGGCGAGGGGCTATTCAAGGCAATTTCAGACACCGCGCTTAATTTTGCGGTCTCGAGAGGATTGGGCGCTCTGGGATTTAACTTCGAAGCCGTCAATTTCACCACAGCTTTTATCGGCGGCAACCCATTCGTCGCCTCCACCGGCACCATTCTCAGAAGCTTCAACCCCATCCAGGAACTCATCAAAACAGCCGCAATCCTCTCCGTTCAAAACCTGATGCAGCGGCTCGACATCGACCCCTTGCTAAAAGACAGCCTTTCTTTGATCACTGGTCCTCTTGTCGATGGCTTCTTTCAAGGCAACATCGGCCAACAACTGGTCAAACTCGCACCCCAACTGGCCCAGAACCTCTCCACCTACGGCGTCCAAAAATTCGGAGAAATGGTGGGAATATCGCCGGTCTTTACCGCCATGGCCGCTGTCCCCATCTCCAACGCTTTCAGCGCATGGGCCCAAACAAAATGGGTTGGTCAAATGAGCCCCAACGACATGATTGGTGTATCGATCATTGATGACTATTATTATGATGGTGAACGCAAAACAGAAATTTACCTCCCTGTTCCAGGAGCTCCCGAAAGAAATTCCTGGAATAGTTTTATCGGTTTCATCAGGGGAAACCTCCCCGATATGATCTCCGCCGGCATCCACGCCCATAACCTTTCGAAAGCCAGGCTTATAGACTCAACAGAAAATCCCGCGCCGCTTACAGCCACTCTGGAAACTCCTCTACCCGAAGGCGCAACCCCCGAAACCTATCAAAACATTTTTACCGGAGAAACCAAACAAGGCTACCGCCTTCAAACCAGCGCCACAACCTACATCGTCTACGACCGCCTCACTGGCCTCCCCGTCAAACGCGTCTCCCCCACCGTCACCGAAGAAGGCATCTTCGACTGCCGCATGGTCAAAGAACCCAACGGCGAATTCAACCTCGACCTCAAAAACCCGGTTAGTCTCTCCCAGGGAAAAGTGACTTACACACACGTCGACGACACAACCGTATTCACAATCCACGAACGAAACATCCAAGAAATCCGCCTCGAATCAAACTCCTCAGACGTCGTTTTAGACCCAAGCACAACCCTCAGCCCAGACAGCAAAATCCTGCAAGGCACTTTTAAAATTCTCTCGCTCGGACTAAAACTCACAGCAACAAACGGCATTATTTCCAAATCAAACCAAACAGAAAACCTCTCCTCAAACGAACTAACAAAAAGACTTGCGACCGCCTACATCTTTGGGAATGGTTTCGAAAATAAAGCCAGACCTGAGAATACCCCGGATCCGCTATTAATGAAGTACGTCGACAATCTGGAAGGACAGGGCATTATTAATAAACTGAGAGAATTTATTGTATATTTATATGAAGAAACAAGAATTATTGGCAATGGCATCGACTGGGCCACAAATTATAAACACGAAGAAATTAAGAATTTATTGCAAATGTTTGATCTGAGAAGCGCAGCCGTATACGATTTCTTTCATTCTATGTCATCTATTAATGAAGTTCCGGGAGAGATCAATGAGTGGTATCAAAACTGGAAGGCGTGGTTTTCCGGTAAAACGGGACTCGGAAATAACCTAGTGCAGGAAGTTATTGAAGAGATTCAGGATTTAATCGTAAAAAAAGGAGCTTTTGAAAAAGCCATCGCTTTCGCTCATTCAGGCTTCGCTGCCCCTATATTATCCGCCATCGAAGCCATGCAATATGACGTAGAAACGGTAATTATGTACGAAGGCCCTCACGCCAATTATAATGCTAAATTTACAAACCCACATCTTAAGCGTATCATTCATGTTATGGGCAGTAATCATCGCTTGGATAACAGCATCCTTGAGGGGGATGTTCCAGTCCCATTTCTTGATTGGGCAAGCTTCGATGGAGAAAAACTTGAGAACGTCAATATCGAAATAAAAGGTGCCTTCCATAGCGATTATTCATATGATCCCGTTGAATGGGAAAAAACCTGGAAAAATGAGTTACCACATATGGATCCTGCTGACATCATGATTACCAAGCAGCGTCAAGAAACAAACAGAAAAGTAAGTATATTTATGAGAGATTTATATCGAGCCGCCTTATCCGAACAAACAAATAAAGGCGATCTCGAAACATTTTTAAGAAGTGCGCCTGAAGCAATCACATATAATGAATTCTTTAAAATTTGGCAAGTCGATCCTAATAAGTTGTCTATATAATTCATGAAAATAAAGATAATATTACAAATTATGATAGCCGTCACGATTGCTGGTTTGATCACAAC
>CAYGED010000240.1:0-2451 GCA_964348555.1 uncultured Coxiellaceae bacterium | reverse complement strand
GTTATGGACGATGAAGTAAGAGAGGAGATATGCGTACTCAACGTGTACAACTGAAGATTTTGGATAATCGTTTGGGAAATCAACTGCCATTGCCATCGTATGCAACGGATGGCTCAGCCGGTTTGGACTTGCGGGCTTGCCTTGATGGACCATTAACGATATCGCCGGGCGAATCACATTTAATTAACACGGGCGTTGCCATTCACTTGGCCGATCCGAATGTTGCTGCCACCATTCTCCCTCGGTCAGGGCTGGGCCATAAGCATGGCATCGTGCTCGGCAATTTAGTGGGGGTCATTGATTCCGATTATCAAGGTCCATTGATGATTTCATGTTGGAATCGTAGCAGTCAGCCTTATGTCATTCAGCCAGGTGAACGTATTGCGCAATTGGTCATCGTTCCGGTGATCAAGGCTCAATTTGAAATCGTTCAAGAATTTCAGCAAAGTGATCGAGGTGCGGGTGGATTCGGAAGTTCGGGGCAACATTAATTCTTCACATTATAAAGTTCCTGCCGTTATTCCGGCGGAGGTTTTCCGTACTTACGATATTCGTGGGCCCGCTGAGGAAGGTGGGTTGACCCCAGATTTTGCTTATGCCATGGGTTTATCCATCGGGAGCGAAGCAAGAGAGTGCGGTCAAACAGCGATTATCGTTGCTCGAGATGGACGATTGTCTGGCCCTGCATTGGCAAAAGCGTTAATCACGGGTTTGCGTCGAACGGGTTTGGAGGTGATAAATATTGGAGTGGTGCCGACACCGGTGCTCTATTTTGCTACGAATCGGTTGGGTACTCAGTCCGGGGTGATGGTGACGGCGAGTCACAATCCCGGCCATCATAACGGTTTTAAAATTGTGCTCGAAGGAAAGACGCTCACGACCGATGCGATTCAATCGATTCGGCAACGCGTTCGTGAACAGCGGTTTTTATTGGCGCGGCAAGAAGGCGGTGAACATTCTCAGGACGTGCTGACGGATTATGTGAATTACATCGTTGAGCACATTCACCTTGAGCGGCCGCTGAAAATTGTCATTGATTGCGGTAATGGTGTGGCGAGCGAAGTAGCGCCTGGTATTTATCAAAAACTGGGTTGTAAAGTCGAGGAATTATTTTGCGAAATCGATGGGAATTTTCCCAATCATCATCCCGATCCCACCATTCCCGAAAATTTATCGACACTGATTCAGGTGGTAAAAAAGACGAAAGCAGACATTGGCATTGCGTTCGATGGAGATGCCGATCGTTTGGGTATGGTGACCAATCAAGGCGAAATTATTTGGCCGGATCGACAGATGATGTTATTTGCCATGGATGTGTTATCGCGTTTACCAGGATCGGATATTATTTTTGACGTGAAATGCTCACGCCATTTGTCCGATATCATTAAAAAATACGGTGGAAATCCCGTGATGTGGCGTACGGGACATTCAGTTTTAAAAGCGAAATTATTTGAAATGAATGCGCCGCTGGCTGGGGAAATGAGTGGCCACATCTTTTTTAAGGATGAGTGGTTTGGTTTTGATGACGGTATTTATGTGGGTGCGCGGCTTTTACAAATTTTGTCGAAAGATAAACGATCCGTCGCGGAAATATTTTCTGCACTGCCCAATAGCGTTAATACACCGGAGCTTAAGCTGCCGCTGCGAGAAGAAGATAAAAAATCTTTTATGGAGAGGCTGTCAAAAGAGGGTGATTTTGGCGATGCGGAAATTATTACTATCGATGGATTGCGAGTGGAGTTTTCGGATGGCTGGGGATTGATACGACCCTCGAATACATCGCCTTATTTAATTTTACGTTTTGAAGCAGATACTGAGGCGGCACTCAAACGCATTCAATCTCTATTTCGCGAACAGTTATTGACAATCGATCCGCATTTGCAACTGCCGTTTTGAGTAAGTGCATAATGTAGGGTAGATTCGTGCTCCGCGCGTAATGCACCGATTAAAAGAGTTGGATTAATTCCATTGTTGAGGGTTCTCACACCACCCCATCGCTTTCGCTTTCTCTGCTTCAGAAATAATATTTTCTTGAGTGGCCACGTTTAATAAAGTCGAAAAATTGGTGAGCGTGTACGCGGTTATTTTTGCTGCGTCCAGTGCCTTTTTTGCTGCTGCGAGCTCATAGGAAAAAATGGCGATACAACTGTTTACCGTGAGGCCTGCTTCGCGCAAGGCAAGACCTGTGTTGATGACGCTGCCGCCGGTGCTGATTAAATCTTCAATGATCAGTGCTCGTTGTCCTTTTTCGCAGTGCCCTTCGATTTGGTTCTCTTTGCCGTGACTTTTTGCTTTATCGCGAACATAAACCATCGGCTTACTTAATCGGTCAGCAATCCAGGCGGCATGCGCGATCCCGGCTGTGGCGACACCGGCCACGACATCAAATGCTAGGCGAGTATTTTTTATGGTTAATAAAAAAGCATTAATAATGATGTTTCTTTTTTCAGG
>CAYGED010000239.1:0-2453 GCA_964348555.1 uncultured Coxiellaceae bacterium | reverse complement strand
CTTTTGTTTTTACCATTTAAACTCCCCTTCCGTGGAACGTTTACACCAACAATGACGCGATATCTTTTGCAAAATAAGTAATAATAAAATCAGCACCCGCACGTTTAATCGCGAGCAAACTTTCAAGCATCGCTGATGACTCATTTAACCAGCCTCGCTCAGCAGCCGCTTTAATCATCGCAAATTCTCCGCTCACGTGGTAAGCACCTAAAGGAATCTCAGGATAACGCTGTTTTATACGATAAATGATGTCTAAATAAGTGTGCGCGGGTTTTACCATCAATAAATCGGCGCCTTCTGAAACGTCTAATTCTGCTTCTCGCAACGCTTCGTTGGCATTGGCCGGATTCATTTGATAGGTTTTTCGATCACCAAATTTTGGCGCACCATCCGCGGCTTCGCGAAAAGGTCCATAAAAAGCCGACGCGTATTTAACGGCGTAACTTAAAATTGGAATATCACTAAAAGCATGGTCATCCAGCGCTTGTCGAATCACTTTGACCATACCATCCATCATACCACTCGGGGCAATCACATCAGCCCCCGCTTTGGCTAAACTCACGGCTTGTTCTGCTAGCCATTGCAAAGTGGCATCATTGTCGACGTCGGGAACTCCGCGATGATTACGATGAATAGGACCGCAGTGGCCGTGATCCGTGTATTCACAAAAACACAAATCCGTCATGATTAATAATTCCGGTGCTTTGGCTTTGATAATTCGAATCGCTCGTTGCACCACACCGTCTGATCGCAAGGCCGCCGATCCTAATGCATCTTTCTCCGCCGGTAATCCAAATAATAAAACCGCGGGAATTTTTGCGGCGAGAATCGAGTCAATTTCACTGGGTAATCGATCGACACTCCATTGACAATGCCCAGGCATCGACGCGATGGGATTTTGAATACCCGTACCGGCTTTAATAAAGAGCGGCAACACCAAATCCTTCACCGAAAGGCGGTGCTCACACAGCAACTCACGCAAGGCGGCATGCTGTCGCAATCGACGCAATCGGAGAGTCGGAAATGCAGTGATTTTTGCTTTTAGATCGGTATCTGCCATTGTGGCTAGAATTATATGTCGAATGTGGATGCGCGCGCCAGCACGCATCCACGCATTCGTTATTTAACGACTTTCCATTGACCATCCGGCATTCGGCAAGCTGTTCCATAAGCCGTACGTGTTTTACCGCCGATCGTCACTTTAGTTTGGTATTCTCGACAATAGCGATTGCGTTGACGGTATTGACGCGTTGGGGTTACGGTGTATGTCACGTCGTGTTTGTTGGTCCACGTCGCTTGTTCACCCACCGGAGTCGTGGTAACCGCACTGGCCATGTTCGCGCGGTCCTGGGCATCCATTCGATTACCCACGAAGTCACCAATCACACCACCGACCAACGCGCCACCCAAAATGCCAATCCACGCACCGGGTCCATGAAACAAAGCCGCCCCTAATAAACCACCGGCAGCGGTGCCAACGATGGTGGATCCCGCCACATTATTCCCAGGCGTGCAGCCCGCTAAACCGACGCTGACAAGAGCAGCTGTACCCAAAACGAGTATTTTATTCATGTTCAATCTCTCTTAAATTCGTTAAAATTCTTATTTTTACAAATACTTGTAGCCAATCGAATTGGCTCGCTCATATTACACTTATTTATTACCGTGGGCAATACACGTTCGATTCATTAGCACTTTGAACCATCAAGCGCGCGAGCTATAATGTCCATACTTGTAAAGGGAGAAACGCATGAAATCACTGCCCGACCAACTCGATGAATACCGCCAACAACACTCGGAAAAACCCAATCAATTGGCACATTACATTGGAATTCCTGCCATCGTTATTGGCGCACTGATCCTCTTAAGCTGGATTAGTATTTCGATCGCAGGAAAATGGCACATCAGTTTTGCCTGGATTGCGGTCATCGCTTTGCTGATTTATTATTATTTCCTCAATTTCAAAATGGCCGTCGTGATGACGGTGGTCTTATTCATTGTAACACTGATTTGTACGTGGATTGCTTACCCCACTCCCACAAAATTCAACCTCATTTTGTTTTTGATTTTGTTTATCGGCGGCTGGGTGCTACAATTCCTCGGCCACACGCTGGAAAAAGCAAAACCTCCTTTGCTGGGCAACATGGCATCCGTTTTAATCGCCCCGCTTTTTGTGGTCGCTGAATTTATCGTGATGCTGGGTTTTGGCAAATATTTCGATTTGGAAAAACCAACGACAAAGTCGAAAAACAATCATCACTCAAACAACACGCATTAGTCACGTGAAGTCAGCCAGCCTAGATATTTCATAGCGGAGTTGATAAAATTTATTGACTCACTGAGTTTGCTGGGCTTCGTGGCTCAGCCCAGCCTACTTGCTAAGAAGCAGTCCCATATGGATTCGAATCACTATTTCCATTTAATAGAGAGCAGGATTCACTGGTATTATTTTC
>CAYGED010000238.1:0-2458 GCA_964348555.1 uncultured Coxiellaceae bacterium | reverse complement strand
TTCTTTTCCCTTCATCTTTTCGTTGCATTGGTCAGCGGGTCCATATACAACCTACAGTGGATTTTAACAAACTCATCGTGGATGAACAGCAAAAAAGAGTGATGGCCCTTCAAAAATACCGCTTTTTAATGGAATTTTAAGGATCTCGCGGTGTTTTGCTCAATCATTTTGTTTCACACACGGCATTTTAATTCTTGATAATCAAATGATCCAATAGTTCTTTGTTACCGCTTAATAGGAATTTTTGAGCTCTGAAAAATTGTTTTTTGCTCACAAGCGCACTTCAAAATGACAATCTTTGCACTCTCTTATTTCCTGATTTCAGGGTATTTCTTATGTTGATAGAAATTTTCGTGCTGGCACTTTAGGTATGACAATGGGTTGCCATTGAATTTAGCTAACCATGTCTAAGCTCTCGCTTTTTCCGCGGAATCCAATTCTTTTAAAATCTTATTAAATTTCATCCTGCGATATTGCATGATTCCCATCCTAACTGGGAAGAGTATCATAAAAAACTAATCACAGGTACTTGTCGGATAGGCATGCCTTTTTTTGTTAAATAGATTTGGCGCATGATGACGCCGTTTAAAAGGGGTGGGTCCATTTCATCGGGTTAGAGCACGCACTACTCAATATTATTCAAAAATGCTAAGCTCATTCCCATGAACTCAATGAATCGTTTGCCCATTCGTATTTTGTTGTCTAATGACGATGGTGTTTATGCCAAAGGATTGGCTATTTTACGAAAAGCCGTCGAGTCGATAGCTGAAGTTGATGTGGTTGCGCCCGATCGAAATCGCAGTGGAGCGAGTAACTCGTTATCGTTGAACACTCCGTTGCACATTAAACATTTAGAAAACGGCACGATCAGTGTAGAAGGAACGCCGACGGATTGCGTGCATTTGGCGATAACGGGTTTGTTATCGCAGTTACCGAGCATGGTGATGACGGGCATCAATGATGGGTCGAACCTGGGTGATGATGTGTGGTATTCAGGGACGGTGGCTGCGGCGATGGAAGGACGCTTTCTCGGGTTACCGGCGATCGCTTTTTCATTGGCGGGAGAGCGAAATGAACATTATGAAACGGCGGCGAAAATTGCCCAGCAATTGGTGAAGCACGTCATATCAGATCCACTTCCGCCGAGCACGATATTAAATGTCAATGTTCCTGACCTGCCTTTTGAAAAACTGCAAGGTGTTGAAGTGACACGCTTGGGCACGCGTCACCGCGCCGAACCCACCATTCGACAAATCGATCCGCGCGGACACCCGATTTATTGGGTGGGTCCGCCTGGTCCTGAGCAAGATGCGGGTCCTGGCTCCGATTTTTATGCAATTAATCACGGCCGAGTTTCGATTACGCCATTGCGAGTGGATCTCACGCATTTTGAAGCGTTCGATCAGTTGGCGAGTTGGGTGAAGCGGTTAGATGAATAAAAGCATCACCGACAGGCTTTTTATTTTGCTTACGGTGTCCGTTTTTTTAAGTGCGTGTACATCCCTCTCTCCCGCTCCGGTGGAAAACGGATGGCTTCAACCCAGTGCGCATGCATCGACGTATCAGGTGCGACGAGGGGATACACTTTATTCCATTGCGTGGGCTTATAACATGGATTATCGGGCGTTGGCGACAGCAAATCATTTAGCCGCACCTTTCCCGATTCATCCTGGGCAGATATTAGCTATGCGAACAAGCACACCCCGTGTGTTTCGCGCACCCGTGAAAAAACCAGTGCCAGTGGCACGAAAATCGTGGGCGAAGCCACCACAATATCGTGTTTATACCTCAACCTCACATCGAACAGAGACGTGGAAAGAGCCACCCGTTCAACAATGGCATTGGCCAGCACGAGGTCGTGTTGTCTTGGGATTTTCGACGGTCTTGGGAGGCAATAAGGGGGTGGATATCAGTGGTTGGTATGGAGAGCCGGTTCGCGCTGCGGAGAATGGGGTCGTGGTTTACAGTGGTGCTGGGGTACGAGGTTATGGTAAGCTAATAATTGTAAAGCACAGCAACAGTTACTTAAGTGCCTATGCATTCAATAAACGGATCCTCGTCAGGGAAGGTAGTAGGGTTCGAGCAGGCCAGGTAATCGCTGAAATGGGGCGTGACAATGCAGGACGCACGTTGCTCCATTTTGAAATTCGACGCGATGGCTTGCCAGTCAATCCACTCCACTACCTATCGTAGACCAGTTTCGTTATGAGTACTGTCAATAGTCAAGTGCTTAATTTTCAATGGCGTTGTTAAGGATGACAATGAAAACACAAACCATAAAAAAGTCGATCAAGCGCTCAATGAGCAAAGTAAAAAAATCGCTAAAAAAATTACTGGAGCCCGAGGCGAAAACCAAAACGAACGCTAAAGCAAAAGTAAAATCTAAGCCAAAATCAAGAGAAAAAAAAACCAAAAAATCCCCAGCCGCTACGGATCACAGTTTTATTTTCGCAAAAGG
>CAYGED010000237.1:0-2468 GCA_964348555.1 uncultured Coxiellaceae bacterium | reverse complement strand
ACAGCAGCTTTATAAAGGCTTGAGCCGTGTGAGTTGGAAACTCTCATGCACGGTTGTGCGTCCAGTTAAGGCTGGCATATTCAGTAGGAGATAAAACCTACCAGGATAAAAGTCGGAATCCTGTAGCTTGGGTAGCAACATGGCGGGAAACCAAGATGTTGAAGCCTACCGACAACCTTGCCTAAAGGGCAAGCGCGAGATATTAGGCTGTAATGCAAATGAACACAGAAGTGGCTCCGAAAATGAGTAGTCTCGAAGGCTGAACCCGCAACCGTGAGGGTGAAAGCAACAGTGTTAAGCGAAATTGACTGATACGCTTAACAACTTCGACGGAGTGGTAGTGACGGCATGATATCAGAGGATATGCAAAGCAACTGGAGAAGCCCTCCTCATCCCAGTGAGAAAGACACTGGAGCAAGGTAGATTCTATAACCGGCTCGCCGGGAAATGAATCGAAGATGAGAGGGTGGCGGATGGGTGTGTAGTAGCGGCGAAGCAAGGCAACGCTTGCGGAGCCAAGGCACCCTGCTGGTAATAATGCTTCTAACAATATGGGAGGTAAGGTTGTCATGACAAAAGCAACCATCAATTTACAAGACCTGAGAAGGAAGATATACATCAAAGCGAAGGCTGATAAGTCTTGGCGGTTTTGGGGTATTTACGTTCATGTTTGTAAAACAGAGACATTACATGCATCGTACAAGCTGACGAAACAAAATAATGGCGCACCTGGAATAGATGGTGTGACATTTGATGATATTGAATCAGCCGGTGCAGATAAATTTCTGGAAACAATACGGAACGATTTATTAACCAAAACTTATTACCCACTTAGGAATCGAAAGCATGAAATACCAAAATCTGGCGGAAAATCCAGAGTTTTAAGTATTCCGTGTATTCGAGACCGCGTGGTTCAAGGTGCAGTCAAATTAATACTTGAAGCGATATTCGATGCAGATTTCCAATCTGGTTCTTATGGTTATCGCCCCAAGAAAACTGCTGAGGCAGCGATAGAGAAAGTAACGGTAGCAGCAATCAAAAATATGACACGAGTGATCGATGTTGATCTCAAATCATATTTTGACACAGTGCGGCACGATATTTTGTTAAGCAAAATAGCAGCACGAGTGAATGACGAAAGCGTTATGTGGCTATTGAAACTAATCCTCAAAGCGAGCGGAAAACGTGGGGTTCCACAAGGCGGACCGCTTTCACCGTTACTCAGCAATATTTATCTTAACGAGGTAGATAAAATGTTAGAGCGAGCGAAAGAAGTTTCATCCAGTGATGGTTATCAGCATATCGAATACGCGAGATGGGCGGATGATTTGGTCATACTAATCGACGGCTATCGAAAGTGGAATTGGCTTGCAAATGGTGCTTACAAACGACTTTGCGAAGAATTAACAAAGTTGGGAGTGACACTGAATCTTGAAAAGACACGGCACATTGATCTTATGAAAGATGAAACCTTTAGTTTCCTGGGCTTTGTATTTAGGCGAACTAAAACAAAACAAGGAAAATGGGGAATGATGAAAACACCCAAGATGGAAGCCAGAACAAAACTTTTACGCAAATTAAAAGAAGAGTTCAGGCGACACCGATCACAACCGCTTGATCGAGTAATTTACTTAATCAATCCGATACTGAGAGGCTGGGTGAATTATTATAGGATCGGAAACTCTGCTCGATGTTTTGGCTACGTTAAAGATTGGGTAGAAAAGAAGGCGAGGCGACATTTAATGAAAGCTCGCCGTTGGAGAGGCTTCGGCTGGGAGAGATGGAATAGGCAATGGCTTTATCAAACATTAGGTCTTTATTCAGACTATAAAGTGCGATATTACCAAGAGCCGAAAGTGTCACCAGTTCGATAGGTCACATAAGCTTTGCTATGACGTTACCAGGTAAGCGTAGTGCGGGAAAATCGCATGCTGCGTTTGACGTGGCGGACGATGGAAACAGGATTAATTAATTTAATTACTGCGCCATTGTTCGACCCTACCTGATGGGAGTCACACCCGGTAACGGGTGTTGACTTACCAGACCAAAAACAGAAGTGCATTGGACGGTAGAGGCCTTACTCACGAGGTTTTGGGCATCCTGTTGGGATCTTTCAGCCCGCTTGCTGGCCGAAGGATTGCTCAAGGCCGTCTCGTCACGTTATGGGTCGACGGTGTGCCGCGGCGGCGAATAACGTTCGCAATCCCGTCGTTTTTGCTTGACATAATTTTCGAAAAAACGCCGCCCCATGCCACGGCCGCAAGCTCGGCCAGACGCAGCCTCCAGCCGAGCCGACCGCCGTCGCATAATCAAATCCCAAACGAGAGTTAGAATCCGAATCTAACGGATAAAAGAGGACGCCCTTGTCATACCAAAATTCAAGGGACCGCTGAAATTTTTCACCTTTTTCTACGATATTATAAATCCCCTGGCAAAAGGCTTGCGCATAACACGCCGGTAAAAATCGC
>CAYGED010000236.1:0-2482 GCA_964348555.1 uncultured Coxiellaceae bacterium | reverse complement strand
AAATTAATCACCCCCTTTGCAAAGGGGGTCGATGCACGTTTCGTGCAGCGGGGGGGATTTTACCGATAGGCTTGTTCATCTGACAAGCTATCTTGAAGTTGCGAACATTCGCATCTTCAATGGCGAACGGTATAACTGATTCTTAGCTATTCTCCACGCAACGTTTCAATCGGATCTAAATTCGAGGCGCGGTAGGCGGGGTAAAATCCAGAAACGATACCCACGACCACGGAAACCACAAATCCCAACACCGGAGGCAGAACCAGTATTTGAAGGCCCCAGCCAGTGATAATGGCCAGCGTTGTTGAAATGCCAATGCCGAGAATAATACCTAAAACACCGCCAAGCACTGTCAAGATAATCGCTTCAATGAGAAACATTTGTCGGATATCCGAGCGACGTGCGCCGATGGCCATTCGTATACCAATTTCGCGCCGGCGTTCAACTACGGATACGAGCATGATATTCATTACACCGATGCCACCGACGAGCAAGGAAATACCTCCGATGGAGGCCAGTAACCAGGTAAACGTCGATTGCTGTTTTTGCATGATATCGATGATTTGATCTGGATTTCGAAATGTGGTTTGTAAGTTGGGGTGTATTTCCGACATTTTTTCCTGCAAAGCGTTTTGCACTGCATCAATATCCGGATTTTGGATTAATCGGAAAAGTAAATTGTTAATTTGAGCATATTTGCTTAATAGAAAAGAAGTCATTAAAGGAATGATGACACCTTTATCGACGGTTGCGAATAAAAACCAATTCGGTTTCCACGGTTTGGCCACGCCAACCACAGTAAAGATATATTTTCCGATGATGATTTGCTTGCCAATGGGGTTGCTAATGCCGCTTTGTTGAAATTGCTTGGCTATATCACTGCCGATGACAGCGTAAAAATTGCTTTGATCGAGATATGAAACGAACCGCCCTTTGGCAAGATCAATTTTGACAATATCGGCCAGCGCTTCAGTTGCGCCTAGCACCTGGCCATCCATTTGTTTCCCACTGAAATAAATACTTTGATAAAGATTGGTGTAGGGAGCAATCAGAACAATTTGACTAGAAGCGCTTTGAAGTCTAATCATATCGTTTAAGGAAAGCTGATTTTTGGTTTGGTCCTGGTTGGTTTGTTGTTGATTAAAAGGAGTTTGGATACTCATGGCGATTAAATTGGTTCCCAATGTTTTAAATTGTGCGAGTGCACTGGCGGTTGCCAATTGGCTTGATGTAATTAATGCGACAACGGAAGCAGTTCCGACGAGAATGCCCAAAATAGCGAGAAAAGAACGTAGTTTCGACGTGACTAAGTTTCCTAGGGCTTCTTTAATGTGTGAAATAAAATCCATGTCTCACCTAATCGATAACCAATCCATCTTGTAATTTTATAACTCGAGAACATTGCGAAGCGACTTTTTCATCGTGTGTGATAATAACGATGGTGGTCGATTCATCCCGATTGAGTTGTTTCAGTAAGTTTAAGACTTCTTGTCCGGTTTTTGTGTCAAGCGAACCGGTGGGTTCATCGGCTAAAATGATGTCAGGATGGCCGACCAGCGCCCGAGCAATGGCGACACGCTGTTGCTGTCCACCCGATAATTCACTGGGCTTGTGGTCATGGAAGTCTGCCATACTTACTTTTTCAAGCATTTGCAATGAATGCTTTTTAATCTGTTTTAAAGGAATATTTCGATAAGTCAGTGGTAGGCTGACATTTTGTAAGGCGTTTAATCGTGGAAGCAGAAAAAATAATTGGAAAATAAATCCGATGCTACGATTTCGCAAACTGGCTTGTTGATCGGGTGTTAACTCGAGAACATTGGTGCCTTTAAGCAAGTATTCACCGCTCGTTGGATGATCTAATAAGCCGATAATATTCATCGTGGTTGTTTTTCCGGAGCCTGAGGTGCCGATAATGGCAACCAATTCGCCTTTGCCAATAGAAATATTCACACCTTTTAGCGCCTGAAAAACGGAGTTACCTAAATGATAATCTTTGGTGACGTTTTTTAAATCAATCATGTAAGACCACCTGATCGCCTACTTTAACACCTTCTAAAATAACCACATCGTTTAGTGTGGTATCGCCAGGCATGATGACAACGTCTTTTTGCTGTTTTGTGGTTGGGTCGATAATGGTTACCATGCTTTGCCCATTTTTTTGAAAAACGGCTTTAATTGGAAGCAAAATATGTGGTGGATTTTTAATTTGGATTTCGATGGTCGCTGTCATGCCAACGTGAATAATTTTCAAATCACTCGGCAACACCTTTGGAATTTCAACCACGATGTTGAAGGTGCTGAGAGAGCCACCTCCGGACTGATCGGGACTGGCTTGATTGGCCACCGAAGTGACAGCACCGTGTAGTGTGATTCCTGGAAAGGCTTCGCCCGTAATGGTGGCGGCTAAATCTTTTTTAATTTTATTGATGTTAATTTCACTGACTTGGAGTGTGATCGAAAATCCCGACAAATCTCCGAT
>CAYGED010000235.1:0-2484 GCA_964348555.1 uncultured Coxiellaceae bacterium | reverse complement strand
GCTATGCGATTATCACACAACAATCAACAACGCTTTTTGTTGATCCGAGTAAAATAACTGACGAAGACAAGAAATATTTGCAGTCCATTCATGTCGACATCGCGCCCTACGAGAAGATAAAAGAAGCCTTAAATCAGTTTCGTGGTCGCGTATGGTTGGATAGCGCAACCGCGAGCCTGTGGATGAAAGTACAAATCAAATCGACTGATTTTATTGACGACCTGTCGCCGATCACGCGACTTAAAGCGGTAAAAAATAAAGTTGAGCAAGATGGCGCTCGACTGGCGCATGAAATTGATGCGATCGCGATGATAAAATTTCTGCACTGGCTCGATAATCACTGGCACGAAAATCATAGCGAGATTTCTGCGTCCGATCAGTTGGAGAAATTTCGTCGAGAAGACAAACGTTGCCTCGGTTTGAGCTTCACCACCATCAGTGGTTTTGCAGCGCATTCGGCGATTATTCACTACCATTCCACTGAAAAAATCAATATTCCCATCAGTGACCAATCGATTTATTTAATCGATTCCGGTGGGCAATACCGCGCGGGAACGACGGACATCACGCGAACCATCCATTTAGGCACTCCCACGAAAGCTGAAAAGTTTCACTATACCTTGGTGCTGAAAGGTCACTTGGCTCTGCGTCACACGCCATTTCCCGCTGGCACCTGTGGTGAACACATCAACGCGCTGGCCCACCAATTTCTGTGGCAGCACGCGTTGGATTTTGGACATGGCACCGGTCATGGTGTTGGCGCGTATTTATGCGTACACGAAGGGCCGCAATCGATTTCGCCACGCATTACCGGCGTTCCTTTGCAACCCGGCATGATCGTTAGCAACGAACCGGGTGTTTACATTGAGGATCGCTACGGCATTCGCATTGAAAATCTCTGCCTCATCGTCGAAAAATTCCATGTTGATGACAGCGAAACCGGACACGGTCCTTTTTATGGCCTGGATGATTTAACGCTGGTGCCCTATTGCCGACAGTTAATCGACACGACTCTGTTGACCTCCCATGAAATCGAACAGGTCAATCATTATCACCAGCGCGTGTATGACACCCTCATCGATGCGCTGCCGGAAGATGACTTGCGACAGTGGTTGACCGATGCAACGGCACCAATCGGTTAACGCATCAACGGTCGGCAATGGCTGATTGTTTTTCCTGTTGACCTCAATACAGTAACGCACTATTCTTACTGAAGTAGCTCACAATACATGAGCTAGTAGTTGATATTATTACAAGGACAGTTCAAGGATGCAGACAACCAATACCATCGAGATCAGTGGTCTCGAATACCAAGTTGACCACTTGTTACGCATGCTGGATCGCTTGAGGGCCGAAAACGAAACCTTGCGGCAAAAGCTAGCTCAACACGCGCGCGAACGATCTCAGCTGATTGAAAAAAAACATCACGTCGCCAGTAAAATTAAAAAAATCATCACGCAACTCAAGGGAGAATTAACATGAGTGACCCAGATCCTCAATTAGTGTCGGTCCAAATTTTGGATCGGACTTATAAAATCAAATGCCCACCGGAGCAAACTCAAGCGTTACAAGAAGCAGCCAGTTATGTCAATGACCAAATGCGTAAAATGAAACAAGCCAACCAAACCAGCAGCACAGAAAATGCAGCCATCGTAACCGCACTCAATATTTGTCATGAACTGATGCAGCTACGTAAACAAAAAAATAATTACATCGATGTCATGAATCAACGCATTCAAGATCTACAACACCGCATCGAAAATGTGCTCGGCTCCACTGAACTGTCATTAGGGTGAACTATCGGCTGTTAAAAATCAACGAATTACAAAAAGCTTTTTATTTCTGAAAAAATCGCGTTATAATATCCTCGTCTCTGTGATAATCGACTGCGGGATTTACATTATTGAACCGATAAGATTATGACGAGGGAGATGGTTGTGGTCATCGCTGTTGTGCAAGCCTGCAACTTAGGAAGCCTGATGTGATGCCCGCCGATCCCACCTGAACCAAAGGGTTCAATCATAATGCCTGCAGCGATATCATGGAGGCATTTTATGAATGCCATGGTTACCGATAAAAATAAAATTCGACAATCGCTCCGAAAAAAACGTCTTGAATTAAATACTGAAACACGCTCACAACACTCGCAAGTCATCGCGGATGCTGTTTTACACATTCCCATTTTTCAAAAAAGTCACCACCTCGCTTTTTATATGGCCAATGACGGTGAAATTGACCCTACTCCAATTTTATTAATGGCTGAAGCGCAACAAAAACGGTGTTATTTACCCGTTCTAAAAAAAGATTCGGAATTGATGTTTTATATTTTTCACTCGAATGACCCAGTGATCATCAACACTTACGGCATTGGCGAACCTGACACCCACAAACAAAAATCCATCGACACAACGCAATTGGATTGTGTTTTTGTTCCGCTCGTCGCATTTGATGTGAATGGAAATCGGATCGGTCGCGGTGCTGGAT
>CAYGED010000234.1:0-2504 GCA_964348555.1 uncultured Coxiellaceae bacterium | reverse complement strand
ACATGACCTCTATGGTGACCACTTTGAAGCAGCCTATCTCGCTTACGAGGAAAAAGCAAAACGGCGCGAAATTCGTTCGAAACGCATTTCTGCCGTTGCTTTGTGGCGAAAGATGTTGGGCATGCTTTTCGAAACGGGCCATCCTTGGGTTACCTTCAAAGACGCTTGCAACCTACGATCACCGCAACAACACGTGGGCGTGATTCACAGTTCAAACTTATGCACCGAAATCACGTTAAACACATCAAAAAGTGAAATCGCCGTGTGCAACTTAGGCAGCATTAATTTGGTTAACCACATGGTCGATGGTAAATTGGATACGAATAAATTGGCACGCACAGTAAAAACTGCCGTTCGCATGTTAGACAATGTGATCGACATCAATTACTACAGCGTCCCGCAAGCCGAAAATTCAAACTTAAAACATCGTCCAATTGGGCTCGGCTTGATGGGGTTTCAAGATGCGCTGTACGCGCAAAAAATCTCCTACGCTTCAAATGAAGCGGTGGCATTTGCAGACCGCAGCATGGAACACATCAGCTACCATGCCATTACCGCCTCAATGGAATTAGCGAAAGAACGCGGCACTTATGAAAGTTATGCAGACTCACTCTGGAGCAAAGGTATTCTACCCATCGACTCAATTCAATTGTTAAAAAACAATCGAGGCAAATATTTGGAACAAAATACCGATCAGACACTGAATTGGGACCAGCTGCGTAAAGACGTCTTGGTACATGGCATGCGAAACTCCAACGTCATGGCGATTGCACCGACGGCTACCATCTCAAACATTTGCGGAGTGGCACAATCGATTGAGCCGACTTATCAAAATCTATTTGTTAAGTCGAATCTTTCTGGTGAATTCACTATCGTAAACCCTTATCTGGTGCATGACCTAAAAAAACAAGGTTTGTGGGATGATGTGATGGCTCACGATTTAAAATACTTTAATGGCAGCGTGCAAAAAATCGAACGAATTCCGCAGAATTTAAAAGAACTCTACGCGACCGCCTTTGAAATTGAACCACGTTGGTTAGTCGAAGCGGCATCACGTCGGCAAAAATGGATCGACCAAGCGCAATCCTTTAACCTTTATATGGCTGAACCATCGGGTAAAAAACTCGACGTCTTATACCGCATGGCTTGGTTGCGCGGATTAAAAACAACGTATTATTTACGAAGCATGGGCGCGACCAACACTGAAAAAGCGACATTAAATGATGGCGCACTCAATGCCGTTTCGAGCAACGAACTCAAAACGTGCTCGATCGACAGCCCGGATTGTGAAGCCTGTCAATAAGGAAAGGAGAAGAAAATGAGTGTAAACGATGAAATGGCCGATCTTTTAAATTGGGATGATTATTACGATCCTGAAGCAACAACTGCTGCTGAACCCAGCACAACGACACTCCAGGTTGAAAAAGTGGAGGCCGTGCAAAAAGCCGCTGCGAAAAAACAAGAAGAAAATGAAGGCGGTGATAGCGTTACTTCCGCCAATACCCTACACAGCGGTGCGACAGGCCTCGAAAAACTCGAAATGGGTGCAGCACGCATCCAAGTTGACGATAAAAAAATTATTAACTGTCGCGCTGATTTAAATCAGCTCGTGCCATTCAAATATAAATGGGCTTGGCAAAAATATTTATCGAGTTTAGCCAATCACTGGACGCCCAGCGAAATTAACATGGCGGCGGATGTGGCATTGTGGAAAGATCCTCATGGATTAACCGATGATGAACGTATCATCGTCGAACGCAGCCTCGGATTTTTCGCAACGGCCGATTCCTTAGTGGCGAATAATTTAGTGCTCGCGATTTATCGACACATCACCAACCCGGAATGCCGACAATACTTATTGCGACAAGCGTTCGAAGAAGCGCTACACACACACTCTTATCAGCACATCATTGAAAGCTTAAGCTTGGATGAGGCGCGTGTATTCAACATGTACCGCGAAATACCGGCTGTCGCGAATAAAGCCTCTTGGGCTTTACCTTATACGCAAAGCCTATCGGATCCAAACTTCGCAACGGGAACTGTCGAAGCTGATCAACGACTCTTGCGCGACTTAATCGCCTTTTATGTTGTATTCGAAGGCATTTTCTTTTATGTCGGCTTTACACAAATTCTCGCGATGGGGCGTCGCGGAAAAATGACGGGCACCTCAGAACAATTTCAATATATTTTGCGCGATGAATCGATGCACGTCAATTTTGGCATCGACATCATCAACCAAATCAAAATTGAAGATCCCAATCTCTGGACGAATTCATTTCAAAACGAAGTCATCAAAATGATTCGCGAAGGCGTCGATCTTGAATACCAGTATGCGAAAGACACCATGCCGCGCGGCATTTTAGGCCTCAACACTGAGATGTTTAAAGAATTTCTGGAATACATTGCGAATCGTCGTTTCGTGCAAATCGGTCTATCCGAGCAATACCCGCGTGCAAAAAACGCATTCCCTTGGATGAGCGAGATGATGGATCTCAAAAAAGAGA
>CAYGED010000233.1:0-2504 GCA_964348555.1 uncultured Coxiellaceae bacterium | reverse complement strand
ATGGTCCCTTCTGGAAGGAAATAATGCGCGGGCACTTTTCCACCCGGGAGGTCAATGTCTTTTCCTTTCTTGTCGACCAGTTTCACCATGGGTCGTAATTCTTTACCGCCCGTAGCACGTTGTTTTGTCGACGTGACAACGATACTCGACAAACCAGTCAGTTCATCGGTTTGCCGATTCATCGTCATTCCTTCCACTAAATCGATAAAGCGCAACGTACCCGCCACCTCCGTGATAATCGGGTGTGTGTGTG
Source organism: uncultured Coxiellaceae bacterium (assembly GCA_964348555.1). Classification (GTDB taxonomy): domain Bacteria; phylum Pseudomonadota; class Gammaproteobacteria; order Coxiellales; family Coxiellaceae; genus CAMTUH01. The sequence goes on along the minus strand of CAYGED010000233.1, from coordinate 2,251 downwards.
GATCCCATTGTGCAACCACTTGACCGGCTTTCACTCGATCACCATCACGCATCAGTAAGGTGGCACCGTAAGGTATTTTATAATGTTCACGCTCGCTGCCTTGAGGGTCGAGTACCACAACTTCGCCCGAACGAGAGACCGCCACCAAATTCCCATTGATTTGTTCAACGGTTTTTAAGTTGCTCAGTTTAACTTTACCATCGGATTTTACTTCAATGTTGTTAGCGGCTGTTGCTCGCGACGCCGCACCACCGATATGGAAGGTGCGCATGGTGAGCTGAGTTCCCGGTTCACCGATCGATTGTGCTGCCACCACACCAACCGCTTCACCGACATTCACCAAATGGCCACGCGCTAAATCGCGTCCATAACACATCGAGCAAATGCCATAAGCCGTTTCACAGGTAATTGCCGATCGCACTTTAACGCGATCGATGCTGTTTTCTTCAAGCGTTTGCACGTGTCGTTCATTTAACATCGTATTATTAGCAATGATTTCTTCGTGCGTCTTTGGATCGACCACCGCTTCGGTTAGCACACGACCCAATACGCGTTCACGCAAAGGTTCAACGACATCACCCCCTTCAATGTGCGGTTTCATTTCGATGCCAACTGTTGTGCCGCAATCCACTTCCGTCACCACTAAATCTTGCGCCACATCGACCAATCGACGCGTTAAATAACCGGAGTTCGCAGTCTTCAACGCCGTATCCGCCAAACCTTTTCGCGCACCGTGAGTGGAAATAAAGTATTGCAATACATTTAATCCTTCACGGAAATTCGCCGTAATGGGCGTCTCGATAATCGTGCCATCGGGTTTTGCCATCAATCCCCGCATACCGGCAAGCTGACGAATCTGAGCCGCTGAACCTCGCGCACCCGAATCCGACATCATATAAATAGAATTAAAGGAGTTTTGTAACACTTCCTTGCCGTTAGCGTCCTTCACTTTTTCAACGGCAATCTTTTCCATCATCGCTTTGGCCACTTGGTCGTTTGTTCTCGACCAAATATCGATGACTTTATTCTTACGCTCACCTTGCGTGACCAGCCCCGAAGCATATTGTTTTTCAATTTCTCGTACTTCATCTTCCGCTTTAGCGATAATTTTCCCTTTCTCCTGAGGGATAACCAGATCGTTAATACCAATCGAAACACCCGAGTAGGTGGCGTATCGAAAACCGGTATACATCAATCTATCCGCAAAAATAACGGTGGTTTTCAACCCCAAGTTTCGGTAACAAACGTCAAGCAACTTCGTAATGGCTTTTTTCGTCATGGGTTGATCGACGAGACTAAACGGCAATCCTTTCGGAACGATGTCCCAAAGAATGACGCGACCGATGGTGGTGTTAGCCAGCCGTTGATTTTCTTCAAGCTCACCGGCCTCGTTGTGTATGTATTCTTTAATACGAACGGACACACAGGCTTGCAAATCCGCATTACCCGATTGGTACGCACGAAGCACTTCATCAAGGTCAGCAAATCGCATGCCTTCGCCTTTTGCGTTCACGCGTTCACGCGTCAAGTAATAAAGTCCCAATACCACGTCATGCGTTGGCACAATGATGGGTTCACCATTCGCCGGGTGCAACACGTTATTCGTCGACATCATGAGCGAGCGCGCTTCGAGTTGTGATTCCAATGTTAATGGAATGTGTACGGCCATTTGGTCACCGTCAAAGTCCGCGTTGTAAGCGGTACAAACCAGTGGGTGCAACTGAATGGCTTTTCCTTCGATTAAAACAGGTTCAAATGCTTGAATACCCAGTCGGTGCAAGGTCGGCGCACGATTGAGTAACACGGGATGTTCGCGAATAACTTCTTCGAGAATATCCCATACTTCCGGCACTTCCGTTTCAACCATTTTCTTTGCTGCTTTTATGGTGGTTGCTAACCCGCGGTGTTGCAATTTGCTAAAAATAAAAGGCTTAAATAATTCAAGCGCCATTTTCTTCGGTAATCCGCATTGGTGTAACTTTAACGTCGGACCAACCACAATAACGGAACGACCTGAATAATCGACTCGTTTACCCAACAAGTTTTGTCGGAAACGACCCGACTTACCTTTAATGATGTCCGCCAGTGATTTTAATGGACGACGATTCGAGCCTAAAATGGCTCGACCTCGTCGACCATTATCCAATAAGGCATCCACCGCTTCTTGCAGCATGCGTTTTTCATTACGCACAATAATATCTGGCGCATTTAAATCGAGTAATCGCTTCAATCGATTATTACGATTAATCAC
>CAYGED010000232.1:0-2506 GCA_964348555.1 uncultured Coxiellaceae bacterium | reverse complement strand
AAACTGCGCTGCGGTGCTCAAAAATCAACGAATTCCGCCTCAGCCTAGCGAATTGTAAACAGGCCCTAGGAATGTAAGTTTGCCTGTGCTCGAATAGCAGCAGCATCACGAAGGGCATCGGCTTTGTCCGTTTTTTCCCATGTAAACCCCGGCTCTTCACGCCCAAAGTGACCGTAAGCAGCCGTTGGAAGATAAATGGGTTTTAACAAATCGAGTTGTTTAATTATACCTGCTGGCCTTAAATCAAAAAATTCATTAATTAATTGCCGGATGCGCTCTTCACTAATTTTTCCGGTACCAAAAGTTTCAATCGAAATTGAGGTGGGTTCAGCGATACCAATGGCATATGAGATTTGCACTTCGCATCGTTCCGCGATGCCTGCAGCAACGATATTTTTTGCCACGTAACGTGCTGCATAGGCTGCCGATCGATCCACTTTGGAAGGATCTTTTCCAGAAAAGCATCCGCCGCCATGTCGCGCCATGCCGCCATACGTATCGACAATAATTTTGCGACCTGTTAATCCGCAGTCACCAACGGGTCCACCAATGACAAATCGTCCGGTGGGATTGATGAAATATCGGGTGGTTTTATGCAACCAAGCTTTTGGAATGACGGGTTTGATAATTTCTTCCATCACGGCTTCGCGTAAATCTTTTTGCGAAATCTCTGGGCTGTGTTGTGTTGAAAGCACGATACAGTCAACAGCAACCGGATTCCCATTTTCATAACGAAACGTGACTTGTGATTTTGCATCGGGTTTGAGCCAGGCTAATACTCTGTCTTTGCGCATTTTCGCTTGTTGTCGGACTAATCGATGCGCGTAGGTAATTGGCGCTGGCATTAACACATCCGTTTCGGTCGACGCATAGCCAAACATGAGGCCTTGATCACCAGCACCTAATTCTTGATCATCATGTTCGTCTACCCCCATCGCGATATCGGGCGATTGTTTTCCGATGGCTGAAATCACGGAACAGGTTTGACCATCGAAACCAAGGTGTGGGTCATCATACCCAATTTCCAACACAACGTTCCGTGTAATTTGTTCAACATCAACCCATGCATTTGTTCGAATTTCACCGGCGATAAAAACAAGACCCGATTTAACGAGTGTTTCACAAGCGACACGAGAATGGGGATCTTGTGCAATAAGCGCATCTAAAATTGCATCGGAAATTTGATCGGCTACTTTGTCTGGATGACCTGCAGAAACAGATTCAGATGTAAATAGATGTGAATGGTTCATGATACGCAAGTCTAAACAATCTTTTAGAAAATTGCACGAAGAAATAATATTATTTTCAGCAGCCCTAGCAAAAATTAGCCTATCCGAGTATCACCTATTTTAGCCCCTCCCTTTGTAAAAGGGAGGTTGGGAGGGATTTTTATAGAAGCTGTCACGTAAAAAATTTTTTCCCCGCGGCTTGCCGCGGGATATTTATTAAACAACCCTAGGTGAAGCTGGGGGCTTCGCTAAATTTTTCTTGAGTTATAAAATCCTTCGGATTAAGATAATCGAAAAGAGTACGTGTAGAGTACAAAAGGAAAAAGGAGAAGGACATGAAAAAGTATTCTATTTTGAGAGCGTTACGTGTGGTTGTCTTCTACGTCAGCTTAGTGGCAGCGTTCGGAGGTTGTGCGAATTTAGGACTGAATCGGGAGGCGGTTCGATTCTTTGTTAATTCCGTGATCGATGCGAGCTTTGACATGGGCGATGAGCCCACTCAGTTCAAATATTTTATTGCCGCAAAAATATTGCAATGCGGTTTGGAAGTGAGCTGGCGGTTCATGCATGAAAAATAATCGGTAGTTCGTTATAATGATCACTTTGTTGATTTTGAGAGGAGTCAGTATGATGCAACGAGTACTAACAACAGTGGCTTTATCCCTAGGTCTTGCAGCAGCGGTTTCTGGTTTTGCGGCGACTAGCAACACGATGCAACAAGAAACAAGTCAAGTGAATATTTATCAAAACCCAGATGTAAAAGCACACGTGCTGGAGAAAATTAATCCGGCTCAACGATTGGTGCCCATTTTTCATAAGGGAAATTGGATTAAAGTGGGGGATCCACAAAATGGTGAAGTCGGCTGGATTAATCGGCAAGAATATCAAAAAGCGATGAGCGCTTATTATGAGCCAAACATCCAGACGCTTTATATTCACACGACACCAGGACAAAACGGACAGTCAACTATCAATGTGGTGGCTTATAAAAACGGAAAGAAATTATCCGATAAAGAAGCTCAAGTACTTTACAAAAGAATTGAAATTCAGCAAAAAAAACAAGCGGAATACATGCAGCGCGTTTTTTGGAACATGGATAACGTGTTAGAAAGTGAAATGCATCATATGCCGCAATATTTTGTGGCGCCACCCAACATGGGATTTGCGCCTGAATTTATTCAACCGGTGATTGTGGTGACACAGCCATCGGCAACCTCAGCGCCGCCGCTGTCGGAAAAGCAAAAGAATGCTTCAAAATAAAGTATAAACATTAATTC
>CAYGED010000231.1:1054-2514 GCA_964348555.1 uncultured Coxiellaceae bacterium | reverse complement strand
CCCCAAGGCCTATTGGCTCGTGCGAACAAGGTTTATAGTGAATAATGGCGGCAATTATTACTGATTTTTCGGTTGCAAGAAAGTACCAGTTATGGTTTCTGGGTATTGTTGCAATTCTGACAATTTTGTCGGCAAATATAGCTTGGATATTTCCAACCAGGACTGAGTTGGCAACCGATGTTTATTTACTTCACCGAACAACCGGAACCGATGTAAGAAATCAATTGGGATCATTTTTTCTGAGGTATGAAAAAGCCCTCGTTGACGGTGCCGATGTGATTAATCAATCCGGTGAATCTGACCAGTATGTTGTTTCTCGATTGATGAAGGAAAATCAGCCTTTTGAGTCGCTAACAATATTGGATTTAAATGGTCTTGAAAAAATTAAGAATCATAGATTCCTTTTGGTTTCGTCTTCGGATTTCCGTGACCGTTCCGGAGAGCAAGTGTTTCAGGCGATTGCGGCCGGTCAGATTTATATAAGCGAGGTAACAATATCAGAGCTTTCTGAGCCCATTATTACAATTGCCGTGCCATTGTCCAGAAACAAGGGTTATTCGGCTATTGTGGCCGAGATAAATCTAAAATTTTTATTGGATGTTGTGCGTAATATCGAGTTGGAGGTGCGTGGGGCGGCTTATATTGTAGATCAAAAAGGTTTCGTTATTGCGCACCCAAATCCATCTCTGGTGTTTGGAAGAGCTAATGTATTAAATAGGGATATCATAAAAGAGGCTTTGTCCGGACGCGAAGCTGATACTAGGACGACCGGGTTTGGGTATAAAAACGAAACAGGTGAAAATGTTTTTGCGGTAGCTTTGCCGTTTGAATTGACCGGGTGGGCGGTAGTTACAGAGGAACCATATAGTCTTGCTTTTGCATCGTCAAACAGGATTCTAAATTTAGCCGTAATTTCTTTTATACTGGAGGTTTTGATGGTGGTTCTGTTGATTTGGAATTATTTGAATTTAATTAAATCTGCTACATCGTTTTTTCAGGAAAGAAATCAAAGAGAAGCCATTTTGAACAGTTTGTATGACGGAGTTATAGAATATAATGAGAATTCAATGATCGTGCTAATGAATCCCAAAGCTGAAGAAATATTGGGTGTTGGTTATAAAGAGATAGCGGGACTCGTTATTACGCCCGATTTGGCAAAATCCAGACCGGAGCTTACGGCTTTGGTGGAATTAATTTATCCTGCGGTTGCGCCATATGCTTCAGCCACAAAGCAATTGGCGGGATCCGATGCAAAGGCAATGGAAATACACACATCAAAACCCGAGCTCAAATTATTGGTTACCCTGACTCAGGTGTTGGATGATTCAAGACGAGTTAGGGGATTTTTGAAAATAATTCACGACGTTTCCAGGGAACGGCTAGTTTCTAAATTAAAATCAGAATTTGTTTCTATTGCCGCTCATCAATTACGGACACCGCTATCAGCAATCAAATGGACG
>CAYGED010000231.1:0-1044 GCA_964348555.1 uncultured Coxiellaceae bacterium | reverse complement strand
TTGGGGAACTCGACAAAAGCAATCGCGAGCTGACGGTCGTCAACGAACGCCTGCGCGAACTTGATCGAGCAAAATCAGAATTTTATTCCGTGGCAGCTCATCAATTGCGCACACCGCTATCAGCAATCAAATGGACGCTGAAGTTCTTGCTGGAAGGCGATGCCGGCCCATTGTCCGCTTCGCAGATGGAGTTTTTAGAAAAAGGATACACAATAAATGAACGGATGATAAAATTGGTCAACGACTTGCTAAGCGCCGCCAGGATTGAAGAAGGTAGGTTTGGATATGAATTTAAGACTATGGACCTGGTGACTTTTGCTAAAGAAATATATTCAAATTATAGTACTTCGGCAAATGCTAAATCTTTAATTTATACATTTGAGTCACCGTCCGAGAATATTCCGCCGGTATACGCAGATATTGAAAAACTTTCATTGGCACTTAACAATCTTATAGAGAATGCCATTAAATATACGCCCAAAGCAGGCAAAGTAAATATATCCATTAAAATTGAGGGAAATTTCGCCAAGATATCGGTAACTGATAACGGTGTAATCGTACCGGAAGCAGAGAAAAATAGAGTTTTTTCAAAATTCTTTAGAGCGTCCAATGTTATACGCATGGAAACCGAGGGAACAGGTTTGGGATTGTTTATCGCGTATAATATCATTAAGAGACACGGAGGCGTTTTGTCGTTTGATTCCAAAGAGGGTGTCACATCTTTCTCGTTCACATTGCCTCTACGGAAAGAAGACGTACCATCTGGCGAGGCTCCTGTGCTAAACGAATTATTGGAAACTATCTAAACGGTGCTATAATTCAAACATGGTAAAATATAAAATCTTAATAGTTGAAGACGAGATGGTGCACCTAAATGTAATGAAGGCCAAGCTTGAATATGAGGGTTATGATGTTGTAACCGCCGTAGACGGAGAATTGGGCTATAGTATGCTTGATTCGGAAAAGCCGGATCTGGTACTTTTGGATATTATGCTTCCAAAAATGAATGGTTTTGAGTTTTTGGCCAAGGCCAAAGAGGAGGGG
>CAYGED010000230.1:0-2514 GCA_964348555.1 uncultured Coxiellaceae bacterium | reverse complement strand
CTTTTTTGATGGTGTGTTCAATTAAGTGAATGGCTGTTGTGTCTTCGTGCCGTTCGACCAAGCAACGCGTGTATTTTCGAAGGAGAGAGACACGCTGATGATAAGCGTGTGGAAAAGAATCCCACGTTTCTTTGAGTGCTTTCGAACCTTTTGCATTGGCAGCATCGAGTAAGGCCAAATAGACGCATTGTTCGAGCATCTCTAAGGATTGTGGAGTTTCAATTTTATATTTGTATAGACTCGGCAATAATTGGCGCAGATTTTCCCAGTCCGATAAATGTAAATAAACTTGCTTCAACAACGCAATTGCGTGATGCTGATGAGGATCGATTTGGTGAGCATGTTGTAGAGTCGCGAGCGCTTGTTCCCATTGACTGCTCTCAATTTGCAGCTCGGCTTGCGTTAAAGCTGCCGCCATTGTTGAGCCGGATGCGGATGAATGTGCCCGACGCAAATAAAGATCACGTCGGTCGAAGGCTTGCAGTGCGTTGGCAGCTTTTGCGGCACCTAAAAAATTAATGAGCGGAGTTTTCGTTAGTTTTGAGCTTTTAATTAAATGCCGTTCGGCACTTTCCCAATTTCCTTCGGCGAGCTCACACAGCCCAATTTTAGTGAAATAACGCCCTTTTTGATAATGGCGCATGTGACGCCATCGGCTTAAGCTTTTCGAAATACGCGTGGTTTTTCCAAGTAACCGGAAAAGAATATAGAAAAAAATAAAAAGGATGATGAGCACTAGAATAGCAACCCACAGGCTTGTTTCAAGCGTCCAGTGTCGATAGGCAATTAATACATAGCCAGCGCCTCCGGATATTTCTAAACCAAGCCAAATCGAGAGAAGTAATAGAATAAAGATTGAAACGAGATATTTCATGATAAAGTGCTCTCATTTTCTTTTTTATCGGTTGGGACGGGTTGTTGTTTTTGAGGCGCGGTATTCAAGAGTTTTAATGATTGCAGAGGAGGAACTTGTGGATTGATGTCGATCATGGCTAAGTCCCTTATTTTTTTAACGATAGGTGCTGCCGCCGGTTTATTCTGTTCATAGGTGTCAAGTAATTCAGCCGCTGAGTTGAGACTTTGCTCATAAAGGCCAGACTGTTGATGCAATAAAGCCCATTGTGCCTGCAACAATTTAAAGCGAATATTTTCTTTCAACAGTAACATTTGTTCGGGGCCTAGAATAGGAGCGACGGGTGTGTCGACGTGCCGGATGATGAATAATCGTTGTAATCCAGATAAATTACGCTTCATTCGATCCCACCAACTTTCTCCCGGAGTGGTTTCATTTTTTATGGGTTGGTCGGTGGCGTTTATCACGCGTTCGGGTTGCGTGGGCAAATTGGCAATTTGTGTGCTGAGCGTATCGATTTGGGCAATCAGCGCAGCAGGATTAATTTTCGTAACGGATGACATGGTGGCAATATCGCTGTCCAGCGCTTGTTTGAGTGGAAGTAAGTTGGTGGAAGTGAGTGATTGCAATCGTGATTGGGCCATTTTTAGGAAATGTAAGCCGAGTACGATATTTTTTTCAACCGTTAAGTGTAAATGGGCAAGATGGATTAAATAGCCAGCGTCTAATATAGCCTGTTGTTCAGCCGATTGATTGGTTTGATTCATGAGATCAGTAATATTTTTTTGATTGCCTTCAATGGCATTCTGTGTTTGTTGTTGGAATTGTAGAAAAGATGTTTTCAGCTCAGCAAGCGATTGAGATAATTGCTCAAGCTGGTCATTGGTTGAGGAATGAGAACCTCTTTGTTGGTGCCAACCCACAAAAGTAATCGCGATAGCGATAATTCCTACCAATAGTGCAATGAAGCTAATGGAATAATATTTTCCAGTCGATGGTGTCTTCTGTTTGGGTACGGGTTTTGGAGCGGTTCCACTCGTCATGGGTTGACTTCCTTTTTGTTACGAGGTGTTCCTGTATTGTACCTCAATTTTTTTTTATCTTCCTGAAAATGTGGTTATCGGTGAGACATTTTATGATCGACTCATCGGATGCGTTATCGGCAAGGAAGACAGCAGCAGTAAAGCCTAATGTTCTTGCCCATGTTTGCATGGGCGAATTAATCACGAGCAATGGGGTTTGGTGGAGCCAGTCGGCAGAAGTCTCTTCAAAGAGAGTGTTTAAATTAATCAGGTTTTCTTGGCTGGTGGAAACGATTGCGGCGAATGCGTCGCGCGTTAATTGCTGTCGTGTTGCTTCATCAAGCGTCGGGCAGTCACGACGATAACAAGCGACCAAATTCACCGTGGCACCTCGTGCTTCAAAGGTTGTTTTGAGCAACGGTTTTGCATTTTCTCCCGAAATGATAAGGATTTTTTTGTGTACTAGGGTTTGCAATTCATCCATCGCGAGCAATCCTTCGCTGCTGAAATGTTTGGGAATGAGGTCTGCGGTCAGCGCATGTGTTTTTAACGCGCGAGCTGTCCCCGGGCCGATCACGGCGATGATGATGTTGGGATTGTGTAACCAAAACGGCATCGCGTGTTGAACGGCGTTGGCGC
>CAYGED010000229.1:0-2520 GCA_964348555.1 uncultured Coxiellaceae bacterium | reverse complement strand
CTTTGGAAACCCCATCGCTTTGTGGACTTTCGCAAAGTGCGAAAGTCCTGGTTTTATGTTGCGTTCGAAAGCTTAGCATACAAAATGTGAGGGCTCCAACCTTGAAATCTTGACATGTGGCTCCATATGGTCTAAATGATTGTCTCTGATGATTTTGGGGATGTGCCCCAGAGTCTTGACATTTCACTAGGCTGGTTACGAAAGCGTTTATTTTTGTATGGCTTTCGAAAAAATTTAATCAATTTAAATGAAGGAGAGGGTTAATATGAAAATTCGTCCATTACACGATCGCGTGGTCGTGCGCCGCCTCGAAGAAGAGCGGACATCAGCGGGGGGGATTGTGATCCCTGATACCGCAGCTGAGAAACCTTCTCGGGGTGAAGTCATTGCTGTGGGCCCGGGTAAGTTTCTTGATAACGGTGACGTTCGATCCATAGGGGTGAAGATCGGTGATCGCATCCTATTTGGAAAGTACGCGGGTACCGAAGTCAAGGTTGCCGGAAATGAATTAGTCGTGATGCGTGAAGACGACATCATGGGCGTTATTGAAGCTTAAACAAGGGGTATAAATAAATGGGTGCAAAAGTATTAAAGTATTCTCATGATGCGCTGGCTTCCCTTCACCGAGGGGTGAATGGATTGGCCAATGCGGTAAAGGTCACATTGGGTCCGAAAGGTCGGAATGTGGTGTTGAGCAAAGCTTTTGGTGCGCCAACCATCACGAAAGATGGTGTGAGCGTGGCAGATGTGCTTGAGTTTGAAGATCCGTTTGAAAACATGGGTGCACAAATGGTGAAAGAAGTGGCGTCGCGTACATCGGATGATGCGGGCGATGGCACCACCACGGCTACTGTGTTAGCGCAAGCCATCGTGTCGGAAGGTCTCAAAGCTGTTACTGCCGGCATGAACCCGATGGATCTTAAACGAGGGATCGACAAAGGCGTTATTGCAGCAGTTCAAGAACTGAAGCGTATCTCTAAGCCTTGCAAAGACGATAAAGCCATTGCTCAAGTCGGCACGATTTCGGCGAACTCCGATGAGGCGATTGGAAACATCATCGCGGAAGCCATGACGAAAGTGGGTAAAGAAGGCGTCATCACGGTTGAAGAAGGCTCCAGTCTCGAAAACGTTTTAGATGTGGTTGAAGGTATGCAGTTTGATCGCGGTTACTTGTCGCCATACTTCATCAACAACCAACAAAACATGAGTGCTGAGCTGGATCATCCTTACATTCTCTTAGTGGATAAAAAGATATCCAATATCCGCGAATTGATTCCGTTGTTGGAAGGGGTGGCTAAGGCCGGTAAGCCTTTATTGATGATTGCTGAAGACGTTGAGGGCGAAGCGCTCGCAACCCTAGTGGTCAATAACATTCGCGGCGTGGTAAAAGTGGCTGCGGTGAAAGCGCCTGGATTTGGTGATCGACGCAAAGCAATGCTGCAAGACATCGCCGTACTGACCGGTGCTAAAGTGATCTCTGAAGAAGTGGGCTTCCAAATTGAGAAGGCCACCCTCGATGATCTTGGCTCCGCGAAGCGCGTGACGGTTACGAAAGAAAATACCACCCTCATCGATGGTGCGGGCGACGTAGGAGAAATTAAAAGCCGAATTACCCAAATTCGGGCTGAGGTCGATGCAAGCACCTCCGATTACGATCGTGAAAAGCTGCAAGAACGCTTAGCAAAATTAGCTGGCGGTGTAGCGGTGATCAAAGTGGGTGCGGCAACCGAAGTTGAAATGAAAGAAAAGAAAGCCCGAGTGGAAGATGCACTGCACGCGACTCGAGCCGCCGTTGAAGAAGGTGTTGTTCCGGGTGGTGGCGTTGCGTTGATTCGTGCGATCAAAGCACTCGACAACCTCAAGGTGCTGAATGAAGACCAACGCGTGGGCGTGGAAATCACGCGACGCGCTATGGAAGCACCGCTGCGACAGATTGTGGCGAATGCAGGCGCTGAAGCAGCGGTTGTGCTGGCGGCGGTTAAAGCTCATAAACAAGATAACTATGGCTATAACGCAGCTACGGGTGAATATGGTGATATGGTTGAGATGGGAATCTTGGACCCGACCAAAGTGACTCGCACCGCCTTGCAAAATGCCGGCTCCATTGCAGGCTTAATGATCACGACGGAATGCATGATTGCCGATGCGCCAAAGAAGGAAGAGGCAATGCCAGCCGGTGGTGACATGGGTGGTATGGGCGGTATGGGTGGCATGGGAATGTAAACAAGGCCCTAGATAAAGTACAAAATAAGATACAAAAAAAACCCCGCGTAGAGCGGGGTTTTTTTGACAACCTACAAAATAGCCAGCATTAAAATTTCGAACTCAATTTTATCCTACGCTTGCTAAGACTGTATTGTCAACGTGGTTTTATTTGGCCATTTTCCGCCTCAAAAATCGGCCCAGCATTGCCAACGAAGGCTCACTTCCGTAAACTTCAACCCTTAGATTGAGAAAACGCCGTCGGGCGTGTTTATCGGATGTAACCAGTTGGCCGATCTCGTTATAACGGGGTATTTA
>CAYGED010000228.1:0-2523 GCA_964348555.1 uncultured Coxiellaceae bacterium | reverse complement strand
ATTTATAAGCAGTCGTTAAAACTAAAATAATCTATAAAAATAGGGTTAACCCGGATATTGCATACTGGGCTAGCGGACGGAATCGAACCAACGACCTACTGATTACAAAGCCATGACCCATTAGCAGCAAAAATAATTGTCGCATTTGGAGTTAACCTATTCCGGCTCGCCCATAAACATCCTCAAAGCGCTCGATGTCGTCTTCGCCCAAGTAATTGCCCACTTGGACTTCGATTAATTCTAATAGTTCGTTTGTTTCATTTGAGAGTCGATGCCTCACGTTCGCGGGAATAAAGGCCGACTCATTGGTTTTTAACCTTAACTCCTGTTCCCCTTTCACGATACTCGCCACACCCGCAATCACAATCCAATGTTCGGAGCGGTGTCGATGTCGCTGCAAAGACAGTTGATGCTGCGGCTTCACGGTGATTCGCTTCACTTTAAAATAAGGCCCTTCCGAAATACTGTGATAGGAACCCCAGGGACGATGCACCATTAAATGCAACTCCGCCTCTTCACGACGATTATTTTTGAGCGAATTGACCAGCGACTTAATATTCTGACAATGATCTTTGTGCGCGACCAACACCGCATCGTCGGTCACGACAATGACATGATCACTCACACCCGCAACGGCCAACATTTTATGCTCGGATCGCAAATAAGACCCCGTAACATCTTGCGCGACAACATCACCGATAACCACATTTCCGGATGCATCACAATGAGACTCGCGCATTAACGCATCCCATGACCCAACATCATTCCAAGCAGCGACCAGCAAAGTCATCACACTCTTTTTTGTTTTTTCCATGACAGCATAATCAATGGAATTACTCGGACAATTTACCATCTCTGAAACCAATGGTCGTACAAAATCTCCATCACTTTTTGCTTTCCCGATCGCATTATTGCAAGCATTTGCGATTTCCGGAGCGTATTTAGCCAACTCACCTAAATAGGCATCTGTCCGAAACGCGAAAATTCCCGCATTCCAATAATATTGTTTGGACTGTACGTATGTTTCTGCGCTTGCTAAATCTGGTTTTTCAACAAATCGTTCAATCGGAAAAATAGCAGCGTTCTCTGAGGCATTCACTTTAATATATCCATAAGCCGTTTCTGGATATTTTGCTTCAACACCAAAAGCCACGAGTTTTCCTTGTTCGATTGCACTTAAAGACAATTCGAAAGCATGCCACAAAGCATGGGGATCACGAATCACATGATCAGCCGGCATCACCCACAACACCGCGTTCGAATAATATTTGCTAGCAAAATTGGCCGCCAGTGCAATGGCGGGCGCCGTATTTTTTCCAATCGATTCAAGAATAATCGCCATGGGTTTTATGCCCATCAACCGAGTTTGCTCGGCCACAATAAATCGATGCTCTTCGTTACAAACAATAATGGGCGCATGATCAATGGGCATCAACGACACTCGCGTTAGCGTCGATTGCAACAAAGTTTCTTTCGGATTTAACAGCGGCAAAAATTGTTTGGGGTAGGCTGATCTTGAGAGCGGCCATAAACGACTGCCTGTTCCACCGGACAAAATAACCGGAATAATCACTTTTTTCTCCATCGATTCCTTACTCCGTATGATCTTTATAAATTGACATCAATGGCAAATCTGCCCATTGTTTTTCTTTTTCATAAAATTTGGCGTACCGATAAAAAGCCCCGTAACCATGGCCCATCGCAATCACCAGCCCTGCCCACCCATCCAAAAATCCGCGCCGTATGACGTAACATTTAAAAAAAGTCCAAACCGAATGGGTTAAAGCCGACCTCATCGATGCCGTTTGATATTTCTTTTTAAGTCGATCCACACCAAGGCTTGAATAACGATTTGCTTTGTACATCATTTCCGACAAATTATGAAATGGCATTTGCCAAATCGGATTTTTTAAATAGCCGATAGGCTTTTCGCTTTTGCAAATATAATTTTCGTGCACCACATCAAGCTCATAACCAAGTTTATCTTTTCGAAATAACTGCGGCTGGCGATAATCAGGGTACCAACCACCGTGCTTAATCCAACGTCCCATAAAATAATTTTTACGGGGAATTTTATACACATCCAGCGCACTATCCGAATTAATCGTTTTTAAAATCTCATCCTTAGCTTCGGGTGTGCAGCGCTCGTCTGAATCCAAGCTGAAAATCCAATCATAATGACAGGCAGCAATTGCCGTGTTACGCAAATGTCCGAATCCTTCGAAAGGCACTTGCACCACTTGCGCACCTAATTTTTTGGCTAATTCTGCCGTGCCATCTGTGCTATTGGAATCAACCACAACCACTTCATCCGCCCAAAGCACACTTCTAATCGCCGGCTCAATTTTGTCGATTTGATTATAAGCCAGGATGTAAGCTGAAACTTTATTCATTCGATGCACTCAAATAATTTTTTAATGTATTTAATGTGTTGATAGGATTATGCTCTTTTTGCAAGGAAAAACTCGCTTGCTTTGCATTCTCTACGTAGTGAGAATAGTTAAGCCTAATTTTATTCAACGC
>CAYGED010000227.1:0-2531 GCA_964348555.1 uncultured Coxiellaceae bacterium | reverse complement strand
ATCTAGGACTCATCGGCTTTGCCATGACGCTCGCCATGGTACTCGGCCCCATCATGGGCGGATTTTTCTCCGACACCCATTGGTCGCGCTGGTTTGACGTCACCACACCTTATTGGATCGCGGTGGCATTATCGGTAATCAACATTTTCTTATTACGCTTCTTTTACAGTGAAACCCTCGGCAAACAGAAAAAAGCAAAGTCAACGACGTTCGCCAAAGGCCGAAAGATTTTATTTCATCTCGTATTTCGCTCTAAGGTGAGTCGACTGTTACTCATTTTCTTCTTGCTCGAAGTGGCGTGGAGTCAATACTATCAAGTTATTTTTCTATTTTTGCCCGAGTTCTACGATTACTCACCCACCACCATCGCCATTTTCACCAGCTACATTGGAATTTGGATGTCGCTTGGTTTAACCGTGTTTTACCGTTTCACCATTCGATATTTCAAGCTTAAAAAAACACTTGTTTTCAGCATGGTCATGACAACCATTGGTTTTTTAGGGGCGTTTTTATTTCGAAACTTAATCTCGCAATGGTTTTTCGTTATTTTGATTGCAGTTTTTGTCGGCATGGCTTACCCGACCTTATTGGCCTTGATTTCAAACGATGCGAGTGACGAGCACCAAGGGTGGGTGCTGGGTAGCGCGAGTACCCTGCTTAGCCTGGCTTGGATGATAACCGCCGCGCTTTCGGGCTGGCTGATCAATTTTTTCGATCGACTTCCACTCTTATTCAGCGCCGTTTCCATTTTACTTGCTTTAGTAATGACCGTGTTTTGGCAAAACCGATCATCGAAACACGCTTAGCAAACTCGCTCAACATCAAAGTTGTCTTGTGGTATAGTCCCCACTGGTTACGAGTGCTTCCTGACTTATGCAAACCCATCAATACGACGTTCTGATCATTGGCAGCGGTGCTGCCGGCCTTGGGCTAGCTTTAAGTATTGCCGATGAAAAGCGAGTCGCCATTCTGAGTAAAGACGACCTAACGGCGGGATCCTCCCAACACGCGCAAGGCGGAATTGCGGTGGTCATGGATCATCTCAACGACAGTTTCGAATCACACATCCACGACACTTTAAATGCCGGAGCGGGAATTTGCGACCCCGACGTGGTTTCCTATATTGTGACACACGCAAAAACAGCGCTGGACTGGTTAGCCGCGCGCGGCGTTCAATTCACGCAACAACAAAATCGATATCACCTGACTCAAGAAGGGGGTCATTCGCATCGACGTATTATTCACGCCGCCGACAAAACCGGCGCCGTTATCGTGAAAACCTTGGCGGATCAAGTTCTCTCACACCCTGGCATCGATTGTTTAACCCAACACATGGCCGTTGATTTACTCATCGATAAAAAACGTTGTGTCGGTACACTTGTTTTTGATTCACGTACAGCCTCTTATTTTATTATTTACGCACGGGACGTGGTTATCGCCACGGGCGGAGCCAGTTACGTTTATCTCCATACCAGCAATCCCAATCACACGTCTGGCGATGGTATCGCCATGGCGTGGCGCGCCGGCGCACGAGTAGCCAATGTAGAGTTTAATCAATTTCATCCCACGTGTTTGTATCACGAAAAACTAAAGCACTTTTTAATTACCGAAGCGGTCCGCGGCGAAGGGGGTGTTTTGCTTTCTGAAAATGGTGAGCGCTTCATGCCCAAGTACGACCCGCGAGCTGAATTAGCGCCACGAGATATTGTCGTTCGCGCCATTGATAGCGAATTGAAAAAAAATAATGGGCAGTGTGTTTATCTCGATATGAGTCATCGCGATACAACTTTCATCAAGCATGCTTTCCCCACGATTTACGCTCGTTGCTTAGACGTTGGCATCGACATCACCAAGCAACCCATTCCCGTTGTGCCTGCTGCACACTATACGTGTGGAGGCGTCATCACCAACATCCACGGACAAACAAATATTTCGCATTTGTACACCATCGGCGAATCAGCGTACACAGGACTTCACGGCGCCAATCGAATGGCAAGCAATTCCTTGCTCGAATGTCTGGTCACCGCAGCAACCTCGGCCCACGCGATAAAATCCGATACTTCGTCATGGGTCAAGCCCGATATCATCCCACCACTGCCCTCCGGTCGAGGCAACGTATTTCCAACGGAGTCGATCACACATGACTTACGCACCCTCATGTGGAATAATGTCGGCATTATTCGCAGCAACCAAAGCCTTTTATCCGCGAAAAAATCATTGAACGCCCTGCTTGAGAAAATTAATCTCGCCTTTTTATCCGAGCAACTCAACAAATCACTCTTTGAATTGCGAAATATGGCTACCGTCTCTTTATTAATGGTTGAATGCGCCCTGCAACGAAAAGAAAGCCGAGGATTGCATTACAACATTGACCATCCCAATTTAAATGCGGTCGGAAAGCCGACGATACTCGAACCATTGCTAAACAGTGGATTCCTGCTTCCGCAGGAATGACGCGACAGCAAGTAGGTTGGGTTGAGCGCCAGCGAAGCCCAACAAATATAAAAATATTATTCACCAACGCTTTTCTT
>CAYGED010000226.1:0-2554 GCA_964348555.1 uncultured Coxiellaceae bacterium | reverse complement strand
CCTTTATACAATACGATTATTACTTTAAAATATGCAAAAGCTGAAGATATTTCAAAAACACTAGAGACTTCTGGGAAATCTTTATTGTCCCCTCAGGGGCAAGTGAGCGTTGACGCTCGTACGAATTCGGTTTGGATACGGGCCACACTCAATCAGTTGTATAAGGTTAAGCAATTAATTCAGCAGCTCGATTTTCCAGTGAAACAAGTCATTATCGAAGCGAGGATCGTTAGCATTGAGCGGCCTTTTGAGAAGCAGTTGGGTGTTCGGTTTGGTGTTAGCGCACCGCGACATCTATCGGGTACATTAGCAGGAGCAAATCAATTGGCGCAAGGAACGGCGGCACAAAGTGTGACGCGTGTTAGTTACCGTTTGAATTTCGATATCCCCGCGCAACCGTTATTTGGTCGTCCATGGAGTATTGGTCTCGCTGTCGCACGTTTAGGCGGTGACACTTTGCTGGATTTAGAATTGTCGGCACTGGAGCAAGAAGGAAAGATTCAATTGGTTTCAACACCGAGTTTAATTACTTCGGATAATCAACCCGCTTATATCAAAACGGGTGAAGAAATTCCCTATCAAGAAGCGACTTCAAGTGGTGCGACTGCAGTTGTTTATAAAGATGCAGAATTGTCGTTGGTCGTGACGCCACAACTTATCGGCAATAAACAAGTTATTCTCAATTTAACGGTGAGTAATAATAGGAGAGGTAATGTAGTCAATTTATCAAATGGTGGTCAGGCCATCCCCATCTCTACCGAAGAAGAGAAGTCACAGGTGTTAGTGAATAATGGACAGACCATTGTGTTAGGGGGTGTTTACAAACAGGATAAACGTAGAGTGGTTACTCGAGTTCCTTTCTTGAGTAATATTCCTTTATTGGGCATTTTATTTAGGCACAATAGCACCGTAAATACTCGTTCTGAGCTATTGATATTTTTAACACCGCATATTGTAGAACATCCAGTGTTAAACGTGCAAACTCCGGAGCAAAAAGCGATTTGGCAGCAAACGCGGCAACTGCCACTCGTGAAAATACCGCCGCATGCAAAAGTGGTAAAACCTATTCGAGTCGAGCCTGGAGAATTACCTTCGTCGCATCAACAAAAGAAACACCCCTGGGTTGGGTTGCCCTCGCCTAAAGCGAGCATGACGAGCAAACGAGATCAATTATCTCAATCAAGAAAAATAGTGTTAGACAAAAATGGGTTGCCAATACCGTAATTTCTCAGAAGGGAGAGGCTTTATGCCGTTTTTAAACAAGCAAAAATACATCTTAAAATTATTGAGTTTGTGCGGTCTTGTTTTTATTACGGCGGCTTGCACAACATCTGAGAGTCGTTCTTCTTCATTGGCAAATGAAAGGGAGCGATTATCGCCCAATAGCTCGGCAGAACTCAATGTTCGATTGGCTATTGATTATCTCAAGCAGAAAAATATCCCGATGGCAAAAGTCTCACTCTTGAAGGCAAAACAAGATGCGCCAAAATCAGCGGCTGTGTGGTATGCCATGGGTTATTTTGATGAAGTGACTGGAGATGCTGCCAAAGCAGAAGAAGATTATGAGCGTGCTATTCAGTTTGCACCAAAGTCAGGCAACGCGCACAATAATTATGGCACATTTTTATGTCGTCACGGGCGATATCGTGAATCAGTGGAACAATTTAGCGTGGCTACGTCAATACCAGATTATTTGGATGTTTCAGGAGCCTATGAAAATGCAGGGCTTTGCGCCACATTAATTCCGGATAGAAAAATGGCGATGAGCTTTTTTTTAAAGGCGGTATCAAATGATCCTAATCACCCTACTTCTCTGTTAGAATTGGCAAAATTGTATTATGAGCAAGGAGATTTTCAAAAGTCGAGAAATTATTTAACGGAGTTTAACACGCTATCAAAACCAACACCGGAATCAGAGCAGTTAGAAGCACAATTGAATGGAGAACCTCATGTCTAAAACCTTTTCCACGTTATTTGCAATTTTTTTTGTGTTAAATTTATTTTTCGTGAGTTTTGCATTAGCAGATGATCTCGATGATGGACCCAGTATTGATAATATTCCATCCGTGGGTGCCGTTAACTATCCACCGAATTATCCGAGTCTTTACATCAGCGGCAATCTTGGTTACGGAAGAGTATTTCAACCATTGGTTCGAAATAGCATTACCCGAAATCGTAATTTCGTTTGGAACGGTGCTTTAGGCATTCAAATTATTCGTCAATTCGCATTGGAAGGCGGATATATCAAACTGCCCACCGTAGTTGGACGCAATGGATATCGAAGTTACGTTTATTACGTTGCAACCCACCTGGTTTATCAGCCGATAGGCTCAAGATACAACGTGTTTGCAAAAATTGGTGGGGCTGACAATTCGAGAACGGATAAGATTTTAATGTTGGGTGGGGTAGGAATATCCTATTTCCTTTCACCTAATTTGAGCATTTTGGCGCAGTTTATAGATATTCCAGGAAATGACAACGTGCGCAATGCCATGATGGGGCTATTAGGCCTGACGTATTTTATTACATTCTACATAGACTATCAGCAAGGAGG
>CAYGED010000225.1:0-2560 GCA_964348555.1 uncultured Coxiellaceae bacterium | reverse complement strand
AGGCTATACAGCTTTTGATCGTAGCGATTGATGAAATAAAGTCGCTCTCCGGATAATTTTAGTTTAGTGGCGTCTATTTTATCAAATCCGCTATAGATTGGCAGAATTGAAGGAGAGGAAAGGCCGCGTTCCCTTAAGTCCAATTCATAGATGACGTCTTCGGTATAAATTTTTCTTTTTAGATAATCGTCCGGCAAGAGCCAACCTTTATTAACGGATTTCGAAATCGCGCAATAAATTTTATTTTCCGCAAAAACGCATTTTTCCGGAAAAGTCACGACGGATTTTTTAGATAAGTCTAAAATAATTCCATTATCCTTATTTATCAAACCAAAGAAATATTCTCCGCCTTGATTAGAGAATTTCAAAGCGCTTTTCCCATCGGCAAACCACGCCAACAGCAAGCCGGTGCCTGTTTCGTCAATGTTGGAAAGTGACAAATTGTTAAGATTCATCCTCCACAAGGCAGAGGCGGCAAGGCCGGAGGGGCGATCTTTTATGTAGACTTCGTTTTGGATTGGCCAATCCAATTCCCCGTCCGTTATATTAAGCCCAGCTAAGCGATTCGCTTTTTTGGTAGTCACCGAG
The DNA here is from genome assembly GCA_964348555.1 of uncultured Coxiellaceae bacterium. Lineage (GTDB taxonomy): Bacteria > Pseudomonadota > Gammaproteobacteria > Coxiellales > Coxiellaceae > CAMTUH01. The sequence continues at coordinate 1,972 of CAYGED010000225.1, read as the reverse complement.
AAAATTCCGATCTCCGAAAGATTGTTGACTTCCCTTAGGTAGGCGATTTTTTGAGAAGAAGGATCCCAGGCGGCGGAAAAAATTCCGGTCGGCAAAGAAAGAAGGCTGTTTTCTCCAGAAATAAATAGATAGAATTTATACCCGGAAAAATCTTTCGTGGAAATCAGTAGATTCTTTCCATTTGGGGAAGCTTCGACGGAAGCCGGCTGATTACCAACGGTATTAAGCTCCGATGATTTGCCGTTCGCAAAATGGTTTATTTTTCCAGAAAAATCAACATAGTAGATGCTTCCGTTATAAGCGGTATACCCTGCCGTCACGGAGTCCATTTCTTGTTTAAGCGAGAAGTCGCCGTCAACGGTTTCGTCTGCTAGTTGTTCGGGCAGAGTAATTACCTGTTGGCTAACCTCTTGGGATCCGCTCATAAACAGCGACCAAACGGTGATTGCCGCGATAGTTAAGATTGCCAGAATTAAAATGACGATAATTATTTTTCTCATTTATTAAGCGTCCAATTTTTTAAGCAAAGCGTCCATTTCTTTTAGGTCGTCCGTGTACAATTTTATGCCGGTTTGATCATTGTTCAATTTTGCCACAAAAAGGGCGGCTTCTGATAAATTCCTTTGGGCTCGCAAAAAATTGATTTCCGATTGCTTGGTTCGTTGTTGATTGTGGGTCTCATACGCCAGATCTTTGGTGGTCCGCAATTCTTGCATAGCCTTATTCAAGCAATTTGTATAGCGAGCTAATTGTTGCAGATAGGTGTGGTGATCTTGAATGGATATAGCCCCTGACACCCCTTGCAGTACCAGCTCTTGATAATATTTCACGGCCGTCGCGCATCCCTGGGCTTCTTTTACATAGTCTCTTTTGCCGGTGTCCCTAGCTATTTTTGCCGCTTCGTCCAAAATGTCGCTGTATTGTTCAAACAATGCCGGCGCGCTATATTGCACTCCGTTAATAATTGGCCCCCTTTGGCTAACATAAAGCGGCTCTCCGCGAGAAAGACCCAAGGTGTTTAATATGATTACCGATCCAAGCAGTAGCACTAACCCATAAATTGCTTGCTGAATCTGATCTTTGGCGTCTCCTTTGTCCGTTACTGCTTCCGAAGCCATATAACGAACGCCTCCCCAGACAATCATGAATACAGCCAAAATACCGGAAACGGCTAAGGCGGTGTTATATAGATTTTCAACATAACCGCCGAACTCCGGCAGTTCGTCCCCTACCTTAATCCCGCCAAGTTCGGTGGTGGCTTTAAATTCTATTTGGGCCAAAACAGAGCTGGCCGACAAAGCCAGCAGGGCGATGACCATAAATCCAACGATTTTAACGAGTGTCTTCATTTTATGGAATAATAAAATTAAAAGTATCGAACCCCTCTTCTTTGTTGGTTTGATTTTTCACGTTCAGCTTAATTTTCCCGGACACAGAAATATCTTTTGGGTAATCTACCGCGCTAAACTCAAAGGACGGGGCGTCAATTGTCTTTTTGGTGGAATCCCCTTCTATTGTCCAAACATAAATCAAGCTATTCAGGGATTGAATATTGAAAAAATAAGGCAAAGCATAAAACTTATAAAGCTTCCTTTCTAATTGGTTCAAAGAGAGATTGTCGTCCGAGAAGCCGGGCGACCAAATGAGCGTTTCGGGCGAAACGGTTGGAATTATCAACGAATGCTGCAATGAGCCGCTATTATAATTTGGGATAACTATTCTGATCCGGTCTTCGGAATATTGTCCGGCGACATATGTTAATGCTTTTTTGCCCGCCTCATTGCTGGCCAATTTATTATTTACGTACCAACGTATTTCCGTGTTGGTAAGGTTTGCCGGCCGGCCATTTTCTAAAAGATCAAAACGAACCTCTGTGAATGTCCCCGGGCTCGGCAGGGCTTTCCCTTGATAAAAATCAGGGACATAACTGGTTAGGGCTTTCCAGCTAACTAAAAATTCCGGCGCGGATTGG
>CAYGED010000224.1:0-2579 GCA_964348555.1 uncultured Coxiellaceae bacterium | reverse complement strand
CAGTAAACCCTGGTGAAGACCCTGATGCAACGATCCTCTGGATACACGCTAATCGAATTATTGCTGCTAATTACCGTTCTCTCGGTCATCGCGTCGATCAGCATGCTCACCATTCGCAAAAATGCTGAAAATCGAAAAATCGATCAGGCTTCGCTGGAGATGCAACACGTACTCGAATCCGCATTGAGTTACAACGTCGCTAAAAATGGTGATTGGCCAGCTGAAAATAACAACCTCCCTGATTGCAATGCCAGCGCGGCCGACGACGAATTTATCCAACATTTTTTACCGAATGGCAGTTACACGAGTCACTACGGTAATCACTTTTGTTGGTCGAAAATAACTTATGGCGATACGCACCCTTTATTTTGGGTTGCCTTGCGAATGCCGTTTCCCGATAGCGTACGCAATTTTCAAACGGCGATGCGCATCGCTGCAGGTCTGCCCAATGCCGCAGCCGTGATGAATCCGAATAATACCAGCAATGATCCTTCGAATCGCTGCAACGCAACGAGTGCCAGCTGTTACGTCCGCAGTGAAGTGAGTATCCCCGGACAATCCGCGACGGGACAAAGCGCCAATCAAGTGGTCGGCTTAGGGTATTGCAACCCCACCGGCGCTGATGTACAACCCGGATCGTCCGACAACGTGACGTGTGCCCACGGCGCATCACCCGATCAATACATCATCCGATTCCCTTGCCCCAGCGGTGAAAATGGGCTTGTTTATGCGATCGCGAATTTTTATCAGGCCGCTGGACTGGGTCAATACGACACTCAAACAATTTTGACCGTCTTGGGTACGCAAACGGCTGGAAACATTTGTACGCAAGACCGCGACACTTCAAATTTTACCTGTAATCTCAGTGTTAATGCGAAATATGACAACGGTATACCCGTCGTGCACCCCGATGGATTAAACCCAGGGACGATTGGCGCTACCTATATTGCCTATTGCGTAAAACCAAAAACACACCGACTAACCTCAACTCTGTGGTAATTTATCAATGAGAAATCGAGTAAAAGCAAACGAACAAAAGCAAGCCGAGCTAGCACTGGCAGCGATAAAAAAAAGTTTCCATCGCTGGCCCATGCCCTCGGATCTCACCACCTTGATGATGAATGTACGGCGAGGTAACCATGATTGGCAGCGCGAAAGACATCCCAGCGAATGGAAAGTCATTCACCATATCAATCGATGGTTAGATAATCGTTACATTCGACGTCGTTGGTCCTACGTGTTCATCGTGGTTGGGATTCTTGTCACGGCATACTCCATTTATAAAGAATTAAATGGTGATCGATATTTTCAACAAGAATACCTTCCCTCTTTCACGTCCACTGGAAGGAATGATAATTATTTTTACGTCAAAGAATTATCCGCCGTCACCTTCATCTGCGCCTTGGCCGTCGGCATCATCTTTGCACGCTCTTTTGGCGAACAGCACGATGAAACTGTTGACCTTCGCGCGCATCGTTTTTTGGTTGACTACTTAAACTACCACGAATACTTAGCTCCGGTACTACTCTGTGATAACGAGTCAAAGGAATATGCCCTTAACATTAGACTACTGTCCGAGCTCATTCCCAATTATTTTCGAACTCTGCTCGTCAAAGATGCTTGGGAAGCGATCATCGCCGTTATTTTAAGTGTCACGGAATATATTCGAAAAAATGAAATCGCCTCTAACCTCCAAGCACCACACGAAAAGAAAATAAAACAGCACCCTGAAGAAAAAAAAGAAGAGTACGATGATAAACGAGTTGAATTAATTACTGATAAAATAGATATCTCAAGAATCAAAGCGGCTGCCCAATTAGGTCTAGGTGCCCTAGTGAAACAACGAGAAGCTGCGTCACAGGCAACTTTTACAAATCTGATTATCCCCAGTGAGACAACACGAAAATACCTGGAACAGCTCATCGACCAAAACAAAGAACTTTTCGAGCGCGTAGCCGCACTCGAAGCAAAACCCGAAAACAACATGACCGCGGAATTTGTTCGGCAATTTCCGGCTCAATTAATGCGCGAAGCGAAGCGCTTGATGAAAGACCCGAGTTTTCGGATATCACCCAAAAAGCGGGCGGAACTGCTGTCGCTTATTCTGTTGGATTCCTCAGAAGACATCAAAGATGACGAGAAAAGTAAACTGATTCGGGCCTTCTTCTTTGGCACCTGGTGTAGCCAAGACGGCGATACTGTCTTTGAAAATCCCGATGAAAACCAGCAAAAAGTCCTGCTTGAAGACGTTCAAACTTTTTTTGCTTTGCCGCCCAAACACCAAGTCGCCGTCATGCATGCCATCACTCATGCCATTCCCATTGAAGCCGGCGCTAAAATACTCTGGCATGAGAAAATATCGCAATCTCAACGAAATAAATTTTTTCTCCAATGCGTCAACTCTTCTCAGACAACAAAAACTTTTCTTCCTATAATGTTGGCGCATAGCTCACTTAAATTCCAACATTTTGCCGCACATTACCCAGAAACCGCCGCCCTTGTGCTACCCGCGATTTGTGCAACACAAACCAATAACGAAACCATCCCTCAACATATTATTTTGCATGGGGCAGTTCTGC
>CAYGED010000223.1:0-2581 GCA_964348555.1 uncultured Coxiellaceae bacterium | reverse complement strand
GCCGATTCGGATCTGACAGCCCTGCTCGAGAACGCCGAATGGCATTTGAAACAACATTAATCGCCTCATCTTGACCGACGACGCGCTTATGCAATTCAGCTTCCATCTGGAGTAATTTTTCACGCTCACCCTCCAACATTTTCGAAACGGGAATGTGTGTCCATTTGGAAACAACTTCAGCCACCTCTTCCTCCGTCACTTTGTTCCGCAATAATTTATGTTCTTTGGGTTTGCTTTCTTTTTTTGAAACCGCACTTAATCGTTTTTCCAACTCCGGAATGACACCATACTGTAACTCAGACATGCGCGTTAAATCGGTTGCCCGACGTGCCGCATCCAACTCAATTTTTGCTTGTTCCAGCTCTTCTTTGATTTGTTGCGCGCCTTGTAAACTCGCTTTTTCAGATTTCCATTCTTCTTCGAGATTGGAATATTCTTTCTGAAGTTTTTCAATTTCCGTTTCGAGAATTTTTAAACGTTTTTTTGAGGCGTCATCGTTTTCTTTTTTCAACGCTTCTTTTTCAATTTTCAATTGAATTAACCGACGCTCCAGACGATCTAACCCAACCGGTTTCGAATCCATTTCCATCCGAATCTGACTGGCTGCCTCATCGATTAAATCAATCGCCTTATCCGGCAAATTTCGATCGGTAATGTACCGATGCGACAACGTAGCCGCCGCCACAATCGCTGGATCCGTGATTTCAACACCATGATGCACTTCATAGCGTTCTTTTAAGCCGCGTAAAATGGCAATCGTATCTTCGACACTCGGTTCATCAACCAACACTTTTTGAAACCGTCGTTCCAACGCAGCGTCTTTTTCAACGTATTTTCGATATTCGTCCAATGTCGTCGCGCCAACACAATGCAATTCACCACGTGCCAACGCGGGTTTTAACATATTACCCGCATCCATCGCGCCTTCGGCTTTGCCTGCACCCACCATGGTATGCAATTCGTCAACAAATAAAATTATTTGACCTTCTTGTTTGCTTAAATCTTTCAAGACAGCTTTCAAACGCTCTTCGAATTCACCGCGAAACTTAGCGCCGGCGATTAAAGCGCCCATGTCCAACGCCAATAAACGCTTGTTTTTAAGGCCTTCCGGAACCTCTCCATTCACAATTCGCAACGCAAGCCCTTCTACAATAGCCGTCTTACCGACACCCGGTTCACCAATGAGCACAGGATTGTTTTTTGTGCGACGTTGCAACACCTGAATCGTGCGACGAATTTCTTCATCCCGACCAATCACGGGATCCAATTTCCCCATTTCTGCCCGCTCGGTCAAATCAACCGTGTATTTTTCCAAAGATTGCCGCTGTGACTCGGCCGTCGAATCCGTCACTCGATCTCCGCCGCGTAATTTTTTGATCGTCGCTTCAATAATTTTTTTATCCGCACCCGCTGAAGTTAAAATTTCTCGCAAACGACTTCGCACTTCCAACGCTGCCGGAATAAACCATTCGGAGGCAATGTATTGGTCTTGATTCTGTTGCGCGTATTTATCCATTAAGGTCAGTATCTGAGAGAGCTCTCGCGAAACATGCACCTCACCTGCCGTTCCTTGGACTTGCGGTAAGGCATCGATCGCCTTATCCAGAGCATCAAGCAGCTTGGGTAATTTCACACCAGACTGCTCCAACAACGGCACGATCGTCCCGTGTTCTTGATCGAGTAACGCTTTCATCACGTGCACCGGCTCAATGTACTGCTGGTCACGGCCCACCGCGAGGGATTGTGCGTCCCCAAGAGCGTTTTGAAACAACGTGGTAAATTTATCCATCCGCATCGACCTTTCTCCCCCAATCAATGATGCCACCTCTGCGTACAAATGCACTTTGCGCCGGTCATCTTACCAGGATATACCGCTCGCGCCCTCAATATATTCACATCTTCAATAGCAAACGGTATATTTGGGCGGCCCATGATTTTTTCAACTATTATATCAGTTCAGTATGCATTCAGCGGGTAAGTATGTGGTCATTTTATAAGTCATTATTCAAAAACCCCCGAGCCATGGGCTCCGTGATCCCAAGCTCCCGCTACCTTGCACGAAAAATTGCGAAGTTGATCCCGAAACAGCATATGTCCTACCGAGTCATTGAATTGGGTGCTGGAACCGGCGTTATCACCAAAGCCATGCTTCGAGAAGGCATCCCCCATCATCAAATCACCCTAGTGGAAAATTCAGAAGACCTCGCACGATCGCTAAAAGAAGTATTCCCGCAAATCGAAATCATTCAGGGAAATGCAAAGAATCTTATCGATTTACTTCATCATAACATTGCCAACATTAACACCATCGTCTCAAGCATTCCCATGCTTAATCTAAAACCCGAAGAGCAAGAAGCCATTGCCACACAAGTCGAAAAAATTTTACCGCTGGGAGGCATTTATATTCAATACACCTACGGCACCGCCCCCAGTATTTTTGAAGCACGCACCACATTCAAAAAAATAAGCTCAAAAAGAATTTGGCTGAACTTCCCACCCGCCCGCGTGGATGTGTTTAAGCGAACAAGTAAAACGAATTAATATAACAAATCCATTATCTTATCATCTTACTCAGATATAC
>CAYGED010000222.1:0-2591 GCA_964348555.1 uncultured Coxiellaceae bacterium | reverse complement strand
CGGCGATGCACGATTTAAAAATACCGCGTGAAAAAGTAAATATTCACGGTGGCGCGTGCGCACTGGGTCATCCCATCGGAGCGTCTGGTGCCCGCATCGTCGTTACGTTGTTGTACGCGCTGCTCGAAAAGAAATTAAAACGGGGCATCGCAGCAATTTGTATTGGTGGTGGTGAAGCGACCGCCATCGCGATTGAAGTGCTATAGGAAAACACTATGTCAAAACTAATTTCCACTATTAATGTTAACAGCGATGAATTTAAGCAAAATAAATCCGCCATGGAAGCTCAAATTCAGCAGCTGGAAAACATCGCCTCAACAATCAAAGAAGGCGGACCTCAGAAATCACAAGAACGCCAACGCGAACAAGGAAAACTGCTGACACGTGAGCGAGTCAATCGATTGCTTGATCCAGGATCACCTTTTCTCGAACTGGGTTTGTTCGCCGGTTATGAATTGTATGATGATGACGTTCCCGCTGGTGGCGTCGTTGCTGGAATCGGTCAAGTGCATGGACAGGAATGCATGATTGTCGCTAACGATGCCACGGTCAAAGGCGGTACTTATTACCCGATCACTGTAAAAAAACATTTACGTGCACAAACCATTGCGGAAGATAATCATTTACCGTGTATTTATTTAGTTGACTCTGGCGGTGCTTACCTACCTAAACAAGATGAAGTATTCCCCGATAAAGATCACTTCGGCCGAATTTTTTATAATCAAGCGCGCTTGTCGGCAATGAATATTCCGCAAATTGCGGTCGTCATGGGATCGTGTACCGCGGGTGGTGCTTATGTCCCAGCCATGGCCGATGAAGTCATCATGGTAAAAAATCAAGCCACGATATTTTTAGGCGGCCCACCATTGGTTAAAGCTGCAGTCGGCGAAATTGTCACCGCCGAAGAATTGGGTGGCGCTGATGTACACTGCCGAATTTCCGGTGTTGCCGATTACCTGGCTGAAAACGATGAACACGCTTTATTGCTCGCCCGTCACGTCGTTCAACATTTAAATCGTCAAAAAAAAGTTTCCCTCGTGCTACAAAAACCAGTTGATCCTGCCTACGACCCCGAAGAAATTCTTGGCATTATCAGCGCAGATCCACGAAAACCCTATGACGTTCATGAAATTATTGCCAGGCTCGTTGATCAATCTGAATTTGATGAATTCAAAGCCTTATTTGGGCCATCGCTAGTCTGTGGTTTTGCTCATATTCATGGTTACCCAATCGGGATCATCGCCAACAATGGAATTTTATTTTCCGATGCCGCTATAAAAGGAACCCATTTTATTGAACTTTGCAGTCAACGAAAAATTCCTCTTGTTTTTCTGCAAAACATCACCGGCTTCATGGTTGGAAAAAAATATGAAAATGCCGGGATTGCCAAGCACGGAGCGAAAATGGTGCATGCCGTGGCGTGCACACAAGTACCGAAATTCACCATCATAATTGGCAATAGCTACGGCGCGGGAAATTACGCCATGTGCGGACGCGGGTATCATCCTCGTTTTCTTTTTATGTGGCCTAATTCACGCATCGCCGTGATGGGCGGCGAACAAGCCGCTAATGTGCTTGCCCAGGTCAAGCAAGATAAAATTGAGCGGTCGGGTGAAAAATGGGATGAAAAAGAACGCGCTAAATTTGTAAACGAGATTCGATCAAGATATGAATCCCAAGCCAATCCCTATTATGCAAGCGCTCGTCTTTGGGATGACGGTGTCATTCACCCGCTTGACACGCGCCGTGTACTCGCCTACTGCATTTCAGCTTCATTAAACGCACCCATTAAATCAAGTCGATTTGGCGTCATCCGAATGTAATGGCAAGGATATTTCATGATTAATGTTTTACTCATTGCAAATCGTGGTGAAATTGCTTGCCGTATTATGCGCACAGCCAAACGATTGGGCATTAAAACCATTGCTGTTTATTCCAGCGCCGATAAAAACGCCCTGCACGTTAAAATGGCTGACCACGCTTATTTGTTAGGCCCCGCAGCGGCTACCCAAAGTTACCTGAATAAAGAAAAACTCATCGCCATCGCAAAGCAAGCAACCGTAGACGCCATTCATCCCGGATACGGATTTCTCGCCGAAGATGCTTCATTTGCCGAATTATGCGAAAAAGAAGGCATCAATTTCATCGGGCCACCAGCCAGTGCTATTGATGCCATGGGTGACAAACGCAAAGCAAAAGCCATCATGGAAAAAGCCAAAGTGCCCGTCGTTCCCGGTTACCAAGGGACCGATCAAACACTCAGTGCATTGGAACGAGAAGCAAAAAAAATTGGCCTGCCAGTGTTAATTAAAGCGGCGGCGGGCGGTGGCGGAAAAGGAATGCGCCTCATCACCACAATCAATCAACTCGAAAGCGCGTTACAATCCGCAAAACGTGAAGCGAAATCAAGCTTTGGTGACGACACTATTTTTCTTGAAAAATACCTCAATCCAGCTCGTCACGTTGAAGTTCAAATTTTTTTAGATAAGCAGGGTCAAGGCGTTTATTTATTTGATCGAGATTGCTCGATACAACGCCGACATCAAAAAATTATTGAAGAAGCCCCTGCGCCGAATTTGTCGGATAAGACA
>CAYGED010000221.1:0-2592 GCA_964348555.1 uncultured Coxiellaceae bacterium | reverse complement strand
AATTATTATTTTATCCTACTGTAGGTCCGTTTGTTGTGGAAAATGTGCTGGGATTTAATGTGCTTTGTTATGCGAATACGGCTCTATTGATTGGGATTGGTTATTTATTTGGGACGATAGTTAATCGTTATCTAATTGCTTACTTTCCCCCTTCAAAAATTTGTACGTTAGGATTTTTAATATTAATTATCGGTTTAATTTTGTCGCTTATTTTTTCAGTGTTTTGTACACTTAATCTAGTTACACTTGTATTGCCGATCTGGGTAGTTTGTGCTGCAACAGGGATGCTTTATCCTATTATTATGGGGGCAAATTTAAAATTATTTCCTAATGTAGCCGGAATGGCAGTGTCATTACAAATATCATTGGTCGCGATGGGTGCAGCGGTGGGCTTGTTTATTTTGAGCCATCTATCTGTTCAAAGTCTGTCAAATATTTCCTTTGTTTATTTAGCACTTATTATGTTGCAAACCCTAATGTATTTTTCGTATAAGAAGATATTTTCAAATATCGAAAATATAACGGGAAAGACGTGAAAAAGAAAGGGTCAACAAGCTTTACGTCATTTTTCCAATCATTTCACCAAAACGAAGTGGCGAGTTGGCTTGCAGCGTGGTGAGCCATTCAATTTTATTTTCGGGGAAGAGGAGAATCACCGTTGATCCGAGTTCGAAAAAGCCCAGTTCAGCGCCGCGCTCGAGGGAAATATTTTTTTCTGAATAATTCCAAACGGATATCTTACGTTGGTGTGGCGGTGTGACTCGGCCATGCCAAACGGTGCTGATACTACCGACGATCATGGCACCAACCAAGATAACAGCCATCAGACCAACATCGGTGTCGAATAAGCAAACGACTCGCTCATTTCGCGCGAATAAACCGGCAATGGAATGCACTGATTTTGGATTGACTGAAAAAAGTCGACCTGGAATATAAATCATTTGGCGTAAACGTCCTTTTATGGGCATGTGAATGCGGTGATAATTGCGCGGCGCTAAATAGGCCGTGAGAAAGTGACCGTTTTGAAAAATTCGGGCGAGTTCGGTGTTCCCGCCCAGTAGGTTTGCGGCACTGTAAAAATGCCCTTTGGCTTGCAATATTTTGTCGCTGGATAATCGACCTATTTCACTTATGTTGCCATCAACGGGTGAAACGACCGCTGTCGGTTGGGAAGCAATGGGTCTCGCATGAGGTTTCAGTGCGCGAGTGAAAAATAAATTAAAAGAAGGATACGCGCTTGGGTCTTCGATCAGAGATTCTTGCATGTCGACGCCATAACGCCGAATAAACCAACGAATGGCTCCTGTGGTGATGGAGCCGAATCGTCGGCGCGCAAACCAACCCATCAATCGGGAAAGGCTGTGTTGTGGCAGGTATGGGTGTAGTCGGCTCATATTTTTTTTTGCTTCTCGTGATAGAATGGATTCCAACGAAAACTGGGAGTAAGGATAACATCTTGGATATTTATCTGGTAGGTGGTGCTGTCCGAGACAAATTATTGGGGCTTGCTGTCGAGGAAAAAGATTGGCTGGTGGTTGGGGCAACGCCCGACGAGATGCTCGCACAAGGGTTTGTCCCTGTGGGTAAGGAATTCCCTGTGTTTTTGCACCCAAAAACACACGAAGAATACGCACTCGCGCGCACGGAACGAAAAATTGGAAAAGGTTACAAAGGTTTTACCTTTTACGCGAGCCCTGACGTGACGCTTGAAGAAGATTTGAAGCGTCGTGATTTGACGATTAATGCGATGGCCGAAACGGCCGATGGCAAGCTTATCGATCCTTATCACGGATTAGCCGATTTAAAAGCCAAGCGGTTTCGTCACGTGTCAGATGCTTTTCAAGAAGATCCCGTTCGCGTTTTGCGTGTCGCACGATTGGCGACGAAGTTTCCTGATTTTCGTGTGGCCCCGGACACGCAGTCACTGATGAAAAAAATGGTGAAAGCGGGCGAAGTCGATGCACTAGTTCCAGAACGTGTTTGGCAAGAGTGGGTGCGTGCATTGGAAAATAAAGCACCCTTTTTATTTTTTTCGGTGTTGTTGGATTGTGATGCGTTACCCGTGTTATTTCCTGAAATCAAAATCGATGGTGAGGGCCTTGTCAATCTTAAAAAAATTACATTAAAAACCGACGAAAGTCTGATTCGATTCGCTGCGTTGATGAGTGATCTGAGTGTGCAATCGATAGACGAATTGGTCAGGCGCTATCGTATTCCAAAAGAATTTTCAGATTTAGCGTTGCTCGTTTCTCGAAATCGAAAAAACTATCGTGATATTTTGTCAGTGGATGAATCTGGGTTGCTCGCATTGATTTTGTCAACGGATGTGTTGCGACGACCACAACGGTTTGAACAATTCCAACAAATTTGTGATGCTATTGAGCCTGGAATAACGGCTGAACATCAAAAGCGAATTAATAAAGCCATTTTGGCGGTTAAATCGGTGAACATTCAGTCGCTGCAAGCGCAAAATCTTAAAGGCGAAGCCTTTGCAAATGCACTCGAGAAATTACGCTTGGAGGCAATACGGTCGAGCTATCGATGATGTTACGGGCTACTTGCTATCCGCGTAAATTTGACAAGTATCTCGAT
>CAYGED010000220.1:0-2608 GCA_964348555.1 uncultured Coxiellaceae bacterium | reverse complement strand
GGTGAAAACCACAATGTCGGTTTGATCGAGTTGTTGCAATTGGCGTCTAGTTTTATTTGAGTCAAGGGAAGGCTTGATTTCAATACAAGGAAACATAATGGGCTCGCCGCCATGGCTTCGTATCAGAGCGCCTAGTTTTTTGGATTGGTGTATCGGGCGTGTGATAAGAATTTTAGGCATCAAACATTATTCTCCTCAATACCCGCCGCTTTTGGCGGGACCTTTTCCTCGACCCAATAAGGCGGTTGCCCCTTTTTTTAGGAGTGTTTCGCCCAAGGTAAAGCCTAGCGCTTCGGCAGAATCTTGTGGACCCTGGATTTTATCGCGCAGAATCTGCTTTCCATCGAGTGTGCCCACCATCGCGTCGAGATAGATTGTTTTTTCATCCAGCGTGGCATGTGCAGCAATGGGGGTAAAGCAGTTGCCTTTTAAGCAGCGATTCACAGCACGTTCAGCCGTAGCCATGATGCGCGCCTTCGAATCGTCGAGGTCTTTTAGCAGCGATTGCATCGTTTTCTCATCCCGGCGGCATTCAACAGCAATGATTCCTTGTCCAATGGCTGGGATCAAGATACGGGTTTCAAAATAATGCGTGATGTGATTTTCAAGGCCCAGTCGTTTTAATCCGATCGCCGCTAAAATAATGGCATCAAATTCACCCGCGTTGAGTTTGTTAAGCCGGGTTTGTACGTTGCCGCGTAAGAGTTTTACGTTGAGATCGGGCCTTAACGCCTTGAGTTGGCATTCCCGTCGTGGGCTAGAAGTTCCCACTGTCGCGCCGGACGGTAATTCATCGATTTTTTTCCTGGATAACGAGAGAAAAGCATCTCTCGGATCTTCGCGTTTGCAATAAGCAGCAATCGTTAATTTAGGATGGTCGTTAACGGACATGTCTTTTAACGAGTGAACGGCACAATCAGCTTCGCCGTTGATCACCAGTTGTTGTAGGTCTTTTACAAAAAGATCTTTCCCCCCCACATCTGACAGGGATGAAGTTGTGTTGCGATCACCTTCGGTGGTTTTACTGAGAAGTGAAACGGTGAGTTCGGGGTATTTTTTTTCTAAAGCTTGCTTGACGAATTCTGCTTGCCAGGTAGCCAGTGGGCTTTTGCGCGTGGCGATGATAATGTGAGTTTTAGCAATCAAGTTAACGAATCCATTTCATCGAGAAACAAATCTTTTTTTTGCCAGAGGTGATTTAACCACTGTTGGACATAAGCACGGAACTTGCGATCTTCATAGTAATCGCCGATTAAGTCTGGTGATAGTGGAAGAAGCTCATAGACAACGCTTAGCTTTTTACAGCCAAATAGAAAAAATTTTGTGAGCGTCATATTAGGCTCTGAATAATGAATAGTGACGTTCAATATACCGGATAAACAATCGCGAAGCTCATTCATCACAATCGAAACACCGCCCGCTTTTGGTTTTAATAAGTGATTAAAAGGGGATTTTTGTCGCTCTCGTTTTTCCTGGGTGAATCGTGTGCCTTCTGCAAAATTCATCACCGATGTGGGAAACTCTTTAAATTTTCCACACGCTTTTTTGGTGGTTTCAATGTCTTGAGATCGCAATGCTGGATTTTTTCGAATATCGGATTTGGAATGCCGTTCCATAAATGGGTAGCCCAGTACCCAGGTGGTCAGCCCTAAAATGGGTAATGACCACAATAATTCTTTTTTCATAAAAAACTTGATGATTGGCGTTTTTCGATTAAAGGCATAGCCAAGTATTAAAATGTCGAGCCAAGTTTGATGGTTGGAGATTAGCAAATACCATTTCTGATTACTCAAATCCGATGGGCCCGAAATTTCGATTCGTCCCGGCCTCAGCCACAATGTCATATTGACGAAGCTCACCCAGAGTGTGGGAATTGTCAAAGCGAACTGCATCATTGAATGGCGCCACGATTTTAAGGGAGGCACCCAGTGTAGGAGGCCGAAGATGAGTGTCAAAGCAGAAATGAACAAAGAGCCAATGATACAAATCACGAGTACTAATGTGCCCATCACACCATTGAGAAAAGTTCGCATGGATTAAAAACTCCTTTTAAAATGCCATTTGTTGAGAAGAATGGTTTTTTAATTTGCTGACCGTATCATAAATATTTTCGGGAGTGGGGTGAAGTCGTGGTTTAAAAAGACAGTCGTTTTGATTCGATGAGAAGCAATTCGCGTAACCGCCCACGTCTTTTCCCCACTTTCCGTTCACAGGGGCGAGCGTCAGTTGGTTATAGGTTAAAATCACCGGGAAGGTCATGTTGTTATCGCCGCTGTACAGACAAGAAAGCGTGCCCACGTTGACACCCTGCCATTGTGCGCCAAGAAATTTTGTTAAATGTTCAGCAAAAGAAGGCGAATAGCTTTTCCACCCTGATTTGTCGCTCCAAATCGAGGTGCTGGGATCTTTCGTGATTTTATTTAAAGCTGGGCAGGTCAGAAAACCAGCTGGGATCGTGGTTTTTGTGGCTTTGGCTGAAGTGGGTTGGCTCGCCAAGATAGGCGAGTTCAGTCCCAGTAAAAAAGTGGTTCCACCAATGATGAGCCAGGTACGCACGATGAGGACCTTCGGTTTAATTTTTGAACACCTATCTTATAGCCTTCTGAGG
>CAYGED010000219.1:0-2618 GCA_964348555.1 uncultured Coxiellaceae bacterium | reverse complement strand
CGTTTTCTGACGAAATTAAATAATCGAGTTGATAATGCTCAATTTGATTTCTTTTCGCAAACTCGTGCGCAGCTATTTCAGAGAAGCTGCCCCGTGCGCCTTGTATGCCAATATTTTTCATGCATTTCCCTCCTTGAATTTGCGACGCTTTTTTACAGCTTCAGCGAGGCGATTTAGGAGTGTCCGTGTTTCATTGAGGTCAATGCAGGCATCTGTGATGCTTTGCCCGTAGGTGAGTGACTTTTCAGAAGTCAGTGATTGTTTTCCGGCTACTAGGTTGCTTTCAATCATGACTCCCAATATGGCTTTACTTCCTTTTTCGATTTGTTGACTTAATGATTCAGCAACCTTGATTTGGTTGCGATGATCTTTACGACTGTTTCCATGGCTGCAATCCACCATCACGCGTGGCGCTAACGATTCCTTTTTCAGTTGAGAGACAGTGGCTGAAATGGATTTTTCATCGTAATTTGTAGCATGATTCGACCCGCGCAAAATGACATGACAATCTGTATTTCCAGTGGTGCTTAAAATAGCGGCGATGCCTTCTCGGGACACACCGAGAAAATGGTGAGGCTCTTTTGCGGCGAGAACGGCATCCACGGCGATCTGGGTATTTCCCGTTGTTCCATTTTTAAAACCAACGGGCATGGATAAACCGGACGCGAGTTCACGGTGAATTTGACTTTCAACTGTGCGAGCGCCAATGGCGGACCAGGCGATTAAATCCGCGATATATTGTGGGATGGTTGTATCCAGAAATTCACTGCCGGTGGCGACGCCAATGGTGTTAATGTCCAGCAAAAGTTGGCGGGCAATACGCAAGCCTTGATTGATCTCGAAACTTTCGTCCAGATGAGGATCGTTGATTAATCCTTTCCAGCCGACAGTGGTTCGAGGCTTTTCGAAATAGACTCGCATGATGACTTTAATTTCCCCGGAGATTTCATCAGCAAGGGGTTTCAATTGTTTTGCGTAATCGAGCGCTGCAGCTGGATCGTGTATGGAGCAAGGGCCGACGATGGCCAATAAGCAATCGTCTTGGCCATGGATGATGGCTTTAGCTTCATCGCGGGCGCGCAAAACCAAATCGGTGATATCCGCGGTAGTGGGTAGCTCATCTAACAATAACGCTGGTAAAATGAGCGCTCGTTGTTCGCGTATTCGTAAATTATTGGTTTGTTTCATGGCTATTACTCGTGCTGCTTGTTACAGCTTTAATGTTAATCTAATAAGGATGGTTTTTTTAGATGAGTATGATCGTTCTAGCGCTTTAGGCGCTAAAGTAAGCAGAGAATCGGTATGTATAGTTAATAGCGTGACTCATATGGTCATTTTTTACACTATCTCTGCTTTTTTGTCAAGCTAATATTCGGGCTAACCCTACCATCTTATCAGGGACCATGTTAATCTATTTTCGATTCATCGTGTTAGCATCAACTTCAGGAGGATTCTTAAATGAAAGGGAAGTCGATCATTCATTTTGCCTTAGCCCTATCTGTTGTCAGCGCCTTAGTCGGTTGCGGTGCTGGTAGTGGCTACTCTGAACCCTCAGGTACTTGGGATAACTACAAGTGTACAGCGAGCAGTGCCGGCGGAGACGTTTCCGTGGGTTGGGCTACGAGCGAAAGCCGTGCACGGGATAATGCCTTAGATAAATGCCGAGCGCATGCCTCAAGCCCAGATGCTTGCAAAATTGAACAATGCAACGGAAGCTAACGCGAATACGCGTTGAATTTACGCTTTCGGTAAATACGGGTGACCATTATGAAGAAAATGATTTTCTGTGTGGCGGTGGTTTCAACGGTTTTACTGTTATCCGGGTGCGCAGGAGGTGCGTTTAAGCCAGCTGCTTATACTAAAGCCTGGTACACCTGCTATGCACGTAATCAACATAGGCAAGGTGTTTGGTTAAGTACCTCGCATCACGAGATGCGCGCTAAAACGCGGGCTTACCAACGATGTCGTCGCTTTAGTGGAAAACCACTCGGTTGTTATTTTGATTATTGCCGTCATTGGTGAGTAGTAGGTTACTCTGATGAGTCCTCAAAACGCCAGACGTCGGTGGTTCACTTTTCTGATCTTGCTTTTAGCCCCGATGTCCGGCATGACCATCGACCTCTATGTTCCTTCGTTGCCGTACATGGTGACTTATTTTGCTAGTTCCAAAGCGTTAGTACAGCTAACCATTAGCGCTTATTTATTTGGTTATGGACTTTCCCAAACAATTTGTGGTTCTTTATCGGATCGATTTGGTCGACGAGGGTTATTGATTGCGGGATTATTTTTATATGTCGTCAGCAGTTTGTTAGCGCCCCTGTCGAAAAGTATTCATGTCTTGCTTTTGTTGCGGTTTTTGCAAGGCATAGCCATTAGTGGCCCGGGTGTTTTAACAAAGTCAATGATGAGTGATTTGTATTCGGGTGTCGATTTAAGAAAAGCATCGAATAATTTGACGATTGCCTGGGGATTGGGGCCAATCATTGCGCCTGCCATTGGTGGGTATTTGCAGGCTTATTTTAGTTGGCATGCGTCATTTTATTTTATGGCGGCCTACGGTTTATTAATGCTTATTCTCGTTATTTTGTTTTTACCGGAAACGCTTTCTACATCTTCAC
>CAYGED010000218.1:0-2633 GCA_964348555.1 uncultured Coxiellaceae bacterium | reverse complement strand
TTTTTGGGATCAACTACGCAGAATTCTGGGGCGTTCTGATTTTTTTATTTCATTACATTCCGTTTATTGGCCCTATCATCGCCGTTATTCTTATTCTACTCGCCGTGTCGATTCAAATTACCCATCTCATCCCCTTTATTATTTTGGCCATTGCATTGATGGCCATTCAGTTTGTGGTCGGTAATTTTTTAGAACCCAGATGGATGGGTACGCGATTAAACTTAAGTCCCATTGTTATTCTGTTATCGCTCGCCTTCTGGGGCGCGATTTGGGGTATTATGGGAATGTTTTTATGCGTGCCGATCATGGTGATCATCAACATTGTGCTCGCAAAAATTCCCAAAACACGCGGGCTAGCAGTGATGCTTTCTGCCACTGGCAAAGTGGACTCTGAATAAACCGAGTGTTTTTGGAAAACTACACGCTAAACTCTAAAAGATCCGATGACTCACCTTCTTTTTTCTGAGCCCCCATGAGCAAGAAAAAAGGTTCAGAATGATGATCCGCTTGGATTAAAAATGAGTTCCAACCTTTTAAGCGGGCTTGTTGCACAGCATGGTGCCAAAGTATTTTCCCAAGTCCCCTACTGGAAAATGCAGGATCAACTTGAAGATACAATAAATGCGGAATGCCTTCTTCATCGCTCAGCCCATAGAAGCCAGTGATTTGGCCCTCATGTTCAGATACGTACACAATGGATTTTTCAATAAAAGAACTTTTAATGTTTAAAAGCTCCCCAGAATTTCGAAGATGTTCTTCGTCATAACCCCAATAACCTTTCGAACGCCAGGTAATATCGCTGAGGGTAGTCGCTTCATCGGGTATCGCTGGACGTAAGGTAACATCCGCCGCTGTTAACTCCATGAGATCAAAGTCATCCGTGCTAATGTCCATTATTTTTTTCTCGCTAAGGTCAGTCCATCTCCAATCGGAATTAAGCTTATGTCGACACGCGCATCCGAATAAATTTTTTCATTTAATGCTCGAATGCATTTTGTGCTTTCATTTTGGTCGTTTTTATCGATTACCTTTCCGTGCCAGAGAACATTATCGATAACAATTAAGCCTCCTTGGCGAATCAACAGCAATGACTTCTCATAATAATCATCGATGTTAATTTTGTCCGCATCGATAAAAACATAGTCAAAATGATTCTTTAAGCCTTCTTCTAATAAAACCCTCAATGTATCCGATGCTAGCCCAAGATGCAATTCAATCTTGTCTTGGACTTGAGCCTTCTCCCAATACTGCCTCGCTAAAACAATTGGCTTTGGATCGATTTCACAAGTATGCAAACGGCCTTTGAGAGACATGGCAAGAACCGTTGAAAGTGCACTGTAACCTGCAAACGTTCCAATCTCGAGAGCACGTTCAACGCCCATGAGCTTCACCAGCATTGCAGTAAACTGTGCTTGTTCCGGAGAGGATTGCATTCGATAACTCGGAAATTGTGCTTCTGTGTCATAACGAAGAGCCTCCAACAAGGGAGGCTCTTTGAGTGACAACTGGAGAAGGTATTGGTACAACTCCGGTGTTAGTAAGGTACTCGTAACGGACAATTCAAAAACTCGCTTCTTTCACATTACTCCAAGGGTCGGTTGCAAATCTGTTCGGCAACATAACCCACCGTCCCTGCATAATAAATCGAACGGTTCCATTTCATCAATACGTCGAAGTTGTGAAATGTTAACATATCAGGTCCACCGAGTGGGCGAATCAGTTTGGCTTTCAAACTAGCGCTTGGCCATGGTCGACCATCAACTGTTCGTAATCCCATTTCACGCCATTCTTCAACGGATTTTGCTGTTTTCGAATTGAGAAGACTTTCATCAAACCCGGCTGGCACCACGACGGTGATGGCCCATGGTTCATTACGTTCCCATCCATTTTGAGCTAAATAGTTGGCGATTGACGCGAAGGCATCGGGAAAGGACTTCCAAATGTCTTTTCGACCATCTTTATCGTAATCGACTGCATAGTTATGCCAGCTCGAAGGCAAAAATTGAGGCTGGCCAGATGCGCCCGCCCATTCACCTTTAAAATCTTTCATATCAACGTGACCGCCGTTAAGAATTTCCAAGGCATAAAACAACTGTTCTCGGAAATAGACGCTACGACGCGTGTCATAAGCCAACGTAGCCAACGATTTTATCACCGGGAAATTGCCCATAAAGCTGCCGTAGCTCGTTTCCATTCCCCACAAGGAAACAATGAAACAGGGGTTAACACCAAATTTGTTTCCAATCTCAGTGAGAATGGGTTTGTATTTTGCGTATTTAATTCGACCGATCTTAATTCGATAAGTATCTCCACGTGTGTTTCGGTATTTCAAATACGTGATTCGCGTCTCGGGTTGTGAACGGTCAAAGTTCAAAACATGTTGGTCAGGCCCATGAATGTTTTGAAATGCCATGTCAAAAACTGCAGGTCGTATCCCTTTTTGGACGGCCTCTGCGCGCAGTTGTGTTACCCACTCATTCCAACCGATGTTGGGACGTGCGGCTTGAACGTCAGGTGAGGTAAAAAACAAAGCGCTAATAATAAGCCCAAAAGCGAGGAAAATCATTTTGCGTTTTTTCATGTCCGTTTGCTCCTCTCCGTTAATCATCGACTGACGATTTTAATTGTAGTAC
>CAYGED010000217.1:0-2635 GCA_964348555.1 uncultured Coxiellaceae bacterium | reverse complement strand
TTAAATCTTCACCAAAGATGGAAGCGGCCACATCTTCAAGCATTTTTTTTGTTTGTGCTAGGCTGCCTTTCAAATCGATGGAAATCATGCCGCCAAAATGCTGCATTTGTTTTTTTGCCATGGCGTGTTGCGGATGGCTTTTTAAGCCGGGGTAGATGACGCGTTTCACCTTGGGGTGTGTCACTAACCAGTTGGCGAGTTGCAGCGCGTTTTCGCAATGCCTTTCCATGCGGATCGCCAAGGTTTTTAATCCACGTAAAACAAAAAAGCTGTCGGATGGACCAGCAATACCACCAATGGCGTTTTGCAGGTATTTTAATTCGTCGGCGAGTGTTGAGTTGTTGCCGATCACGACCACGCCACTGATCACATCGGAATGTCCGTTTAAATATTTTGTTGCCGAATGAACGACGATATCAAAACCGAGCTCGAGTGGCCGCTGTAAAATCGGTGTGGCGAAGGTATTATCACAAACGGAAAGTATTTTATGTTGACGCGCGATGGCGGAAATTTTGGCGAGGTCAACGATTTTCAACATCGGATTACTGGGTGATTCGACCCAAAGCATTTTGGTATTGGGCCGAATCGCGTTTTTTACCGCTTTTTCATCGGTAAAATCAACAAACGTAAATTCTAAGCCGGCGGAACGTTTGCGCACGTTTTCAAATAATCGATACGTGCCACCGTAAACATCATCCATCGCAATGATATGATCGCCGGGTGACAGTAATTCTAATACCGTTCCAATCGCTGCTAATCCGGATGCAAACGCAAAACCGTGCTCGCCCGATTCCAAGTCCGCCACGCACCGCTCATAAGCAAATCGCGTTGGATTTTGAGAACGCGAATATTCGTAACCTTTGTGAACGCCAGGACTGGATTGTTTGTAGGTGGAAGTGGCGTAAATCGGCATGGACACTGCGCCGGTCAAGGGGTCGACTTGATTCCCGGCATGAATCACACGTGAAGCGATGTGCAATTTCTTTTTGCTTGGCATGAAGCCAACTTTATCATGAAATTTTATTGGGGACTAACGTTAATAACGCACTGATCTATCTGAGTGAGTGTCTGAGCCAATATCTGCCTCATCGTTCTCATTCACAACAGCTAAGTCATGTATGGCTAGAGCGTCATTGCTGTTTGTCAGGTCTATTATGTTTCTATCATATTGGTAGGCTCCTAATTCAGGGAATTTTTCATCGGGTTCCCTTTGTCGCGTTCTTGTGGCAGAGTCGATTCCCGATAGTGGTGTTTCACCCACGCTTCCATAGCCTTTGTGCTCGCTCTCGCCCTCTTGTCTGACACATTTTTCTGTGGCTTTGGTGAAAGGACCCAGGGTGAGGAAAAATGTTATCCAACCTGTGAAAAATGGCGCCGCTAGTCCCGCAACGGTTGAGGCAACGCCAAAACTCACGCCAAGTGCCGTGCCAAGCGAAAGCAGCGGAGGGACTGTCGATAGGGCCACTCTTCGCTTACAATCCGCTGGATTGCCTTTGGGAATAAGTAGGTAATCAAGATAAATAATACATCCACATAGAAAGGCAAACCAGGGCTTTTCTCGATAGGTATCTTGATTGGGAATGGGTTCTCCTGCACTGCGCATGGTTGACAGTCCTTCTCTGTTTGTATTTCATGATTTACTTTTTTCCTTGAGGAAGGAATCCAGTAAAAGCTATTCCAGTTAATAATAACTAAGCCATATTAATGAAATATTAAAAAAAATTTTTGATTGAGCTCTATCCGTCGGAGTTTGCCATGAAGGCTAACCCAGAGCCAACGGCAAATGATATCCTCAAGGCGCTGGAGCTTGAAGCCAAGCAAGGCTCTGAGCAAATGAGCTTGATGGTGGGAAAAAACAATTTGCACATATTCCTACTTTTGGCTATACATTGCAGATGAATAAATCACAGCAGGTAACCATTATGGCTCAACCCATTAAGTATATTAAACCGGATGCAAAAGGCAGGATATACCTTGGCCAATTGGCCGAGGGTGTTAGCGGCTTTACGGTAGAAGTCGATAAAGATCACCGCATTATCTTAGAACCGATGGTCGAGATCCCGGCTCGCGAGAAATGGCTGTTTGAGAATAAAGCGGCATTGAAATCAGTCAAGCAAGGGCTGGAAGAAGCTAAAAAAGGGAAGCTGCACGATTTAGGTAGCTTTGCAAAATATGCTGACGAGGATGATACCGAATAATGTTCAAGCTTCAATTTACTTCGACGGCGAAAGCGCAACTTGGGATATTAAAAAAAAATGCCAGCTTAAGGAAGCGATTCAAGGCCGTCTTGAAGGCGTTGGCATACTTAGAAACCAATCCGAGACACCCTGGTTTAAACACGCATAAATACACAGCGATCAGTGGTCCTGATGGTGACGAGATATTCGAGGCGTATGCCGAAAATAAAACCCCTGTCGCTTATCGAATCTTCTGGTATTACGGCCCAAAGAAGAACCCAATCACCATTGTTGCGATCACGCCGCATCCCTAATTATTTAAAAATACTGAGTTGCATGAAAATATCAGCTAGCTTGGTATAATCTCTAAAATAGCCTCTAGCCCGATATGAAATATCCGGGCTAGTAAGTAGCCCGTATGAAGCGAAGCGGAATACGGGATTTTCGGATTTATTCTC
>CAYGED010000216.1:0-2648 GCA_964348555.1 uncultured Coxiellaceae bacterium | reverse complement strand
ACCTTCAATGGATGACTCTGCGTTTAGTTCAATAGATTTTGTTGTGATGTGCTTTCTGGATAAAGAGCGGACCAGCGCATTCCAAACGAGTATCGAGCAGACAGTAAAAAAGGATTCTCGTGTTCTTGAATTAGGTACGGGCAGTGGAATTCTTTCCATGTTTGCCGCCCGAAATAGACCAGCGCAAGTGACGGCCGTCGAGTTTGATCCGTACATCGCTGAGGTGGCAGGAAGTAACATTCGCACTAATAAACTTGAAGACGTTGTAACCGTAACTATTGCAGATGCACGGCACTATGACCCTCCAGGAGCCGCGAAATACGATGTCGTCATAGCTGAAATGCTGACAACAGGCATGGTTGATGAGTTCCAGGTCCAGGCAACCAACAACCTTCATCGCAAGGGGCTCGTCCACAGTGAGACCATTTTTATTCCCAGCCGGCACGATACTTTCATCGAACTCGTTAATGCTGATTTTTCAGGGTATGGGTTTGAAATGAAGATGGTAAAGCATATTTGGCGCTTCTATCGCTCCACACTCGAGCAATCACTTACTCTCCTTTCAGATAAAGTTCTGTTGAATACACTTGATTTTTCAAAAGAAATAGCTGAAGAGTTTTCTGCAGAAATTACACTCGTGCCCACCGTCTCTGACACCGTGAACGCTGTCCTACTTACAAGCGAAACTCATCTACCGAACGGACCGACACTGGGAGCTACGGAATTCCTTAATGGTGATGTAGTAGTGCCACTTTCGCAGCCGCACCCTGTCGTGGCAAATGAACCTCTATTGCTACGCGTCAGTTATATTTTTGGCAAAGGATACAAGAACTTCAGAGCTGAGGTAGTATCTGTATGAATACCGCACTCACACAAGCACAGCTTTGTGCGTTCGACGGAGCTTCGCAGTGGCTCGTTTTTGGTCCCAATGTGCCAGCCCTAGTGTATTACTCCCATATTCCTGTTATTTTTTTATCTCTAGCACTTGGCCTATTTGTACTGCTCAAAGCTCGCAAAGAGATCGCGAGTTTTGTTTTCTTTTATACGATACTCGCCTTTGTGGGGTGGGTTTATCTTGATTCTGTTTTCTGGGCAAGTAACAGAAGCGACATCATAATGTTTGCGTGGTCAGTGATCA
The DNA here is from genome assembly GCA_964348555.1 of uncultured Coxiellaceae bacterium. Classification (GTDB taxonomy): domain Bacteria; phylum Pseudomonadota; class Gammaproteobacteria; order Coxiellales; family Coxiellaceae; genus CAMTUH01. The sequence continues at coordinate 1,510 of CAYGED010000216.1, read as the reverse complement.
TTCTTCTTGAGCCCTTGGTGTACTTCGGAGGATTTTATCTTATTTACGTCCTCACGGAACAAAAGTATCCGCCCCTTAAGGCACAAATTATCGGGCTGTTGGCATATCTTCCGCTTCTTATTCTTACTCCCACAGCTCACATTCTTTCTAACTTTGACCTTACGACCTGTCTCGCAACTGAAACTACCTATGCGTACTATACCTACGTCTTAGAAATAGCCACCCTTGTTGCACTACTTGTGTACGCCTTCAGAAAATACTTTTCGTTTGAACTCGACAATTCTTTTGCTCGAAAAAGGCTACTATATCTGACACTGGGAACACTCTTGTTCCTACTTGCGTTTGCGTGGGGCAATATTACGGGCAGCTTTACAGACAACTGGCAACTCGGACAGTACGGTTTGCTCGGCATGCCCATCTTTCTTGCCTTCATCGGCTACCTCATGGTGAGGTTTAAAATGTTCCACATTAAACTTATTGCAACTCAAGCGTTAATTGTTGCAGTTTGGTTCCTTTTGTTTGCGCTTATTTTTATCAACGATCTGGAAAAGATTCAAAACGTGATCGTTGTTACAATCGGTTTATTTGGGCTACTTGGCTATCAACTTGTTCAAAGTGTGTCGCGCGAAGTTCAACAACGAGAGCGTATCGAGAACTTGGCTCGAGACCTTGGATTGGCTAACGACCGACTCAAAGAGCTCGACAAATTAAAGAGCGAGTTCGTCTCTATCGCATCGCATCAATTACGTAGCCCTTTGGCCGCCATCAAAGGTTACGCTTCGATGCTTCTTGAAGGTTCTTTTGGAAAGCTTTCCGTCGGAAGCCATGAAGCCGTGGGACGAATATTCTCGTCGAGCGCACTCATGGCGCGTTCCGTTGAAGACTTCTTGAATGTCTCACGTATTGAGCTCGGAAGAATGAAGTACGACCTCTCACAGTTTGATGTCTGTAAGCTCATTGAAACTGTTATTGAGGAACAGGCACCTATCGCCGATGATAAGAAATTGAAACTCAAATTCTTTAAGGATAAAACGGTTAATACCTGTGACGTGTTCGCTGATATAGGAAAAATAAAGCAAGTGGTAACAAATTTTGTTGACAACGCCATTAAGTACACACCCCGCGGAACGGTCACCGTAACGTTCTCTCGCGATTTGAAGCGCGGAGTTGCACGAATCGGCGTCACGGATACCGGCATTGGGATGTCACCGGAGACCATAAAGAAACTATTTGCTAAGTTTGCTCGGGCGGATAACGCCAACAAGGTCAACGTCATCGGGACGGGGTTGGGGCTGTTCGTAGCTAAGCAGCTCGTTGAGGCTCACGGCGGCCGTGTCTGGGCTGAATCTCCGGGAGATGGGAAGGGCTCCACCTTTTTCTTTGAGCTGCCGCTGCAGGCTCAAGGGGAGGCTGTAAAGGCAAGCGTGGACGAATCCTATAACGCTTAAGTTTCAACTTTAGGTACTTTTTTGATACGATGCTTGCGAATCTAAGCAAGCTATGAAATTAA
>CAYGED010000215.1:0-2649 GCA_964348555.1 uncultured Coxiellaceae bacterium | reverse complement strand
TTTTAATTTCTTAATTTCCCGTATTTCGCTTCGCTTCATACGGGCTACTTACTGACAGTGGGATTCTTGTGTTAAGTAGTTTGTTGGGCTTCGCGAAGGCTCAGCCCAACCTACGATTTTAACAAGCTCATCGTGGATTAAAAGCTAAAAAGGTTAGCACCATTCAAAAATACCGCTTTTTAATTGAATTTTAAGTATTCCAAGCGGGTAGGAGGGAAAGATCCGGGTTAAGATCAAGTGGTGCATTCCTTCTGTGGTTATCTTGCTTAAACCCGATTAAAATAGGGCATCTTAACTATTTAACCAGGCTCACAAATGAATGACCCAACCGACTTAGACCATACTTTAAAAAACCTGCGCGAGCTGATGCACCAATACCACGAGCTTGCGCTCGAGTACTTGGATCACCATGACGCAAAAGAACAAAGGCATCATCTGCATGAATTAAAGGCCAAGCTCGAGCATCTGCAATACTTGCTCGACGAATCCCAGGACAACGAAGAAGAAAAGAAAAAGCATTTTTTACAACACCACGCCGAAACGATTCGTCATGCACTCGATCATCAGTTTCACATTAACAGGCATATCGCCGCACACGAATTCAATGAGTCTTCCGAATTTTATGCGGTGCAAGAAGAACTGCGCGAAGTCCACAAACAACTCTGGCATTTGTATGAAAAACTGCGCCATGAAAAAGAAATGGAGGAGCATTTAAAGCATCAAGCGCAGGCAACACCCGGCCCAAATCCTTATTCCACTGGATTCCGCCTCGAACCAGATCCGGAATGACACCACGCTTGGAAGTTGCATACAGAATCCTAGCAACTTCCAAGCCAGGGCAGTTCAGATGAACAAGCCTATCGATAAAATCAATTACCCCCTCCTTTGAAAAAGGAGGGTTGGGGAGGATTGATCGTAACGGTGTTTTTCATCTCACCGACCACACGATCAATCGGAATATTCTGAACATCCCCGCTGCGTCGAGCTTTGTATTCGACAGTTCCTTGATCCAAACCACGATCGCTAACCACAATGCGATTGGGAATACCGATTAAATCCATATCGGCAAACATCACCCCAGGCCGTTCTTTGCGATCATCCCAAAGCACTGCTAATCCAGCACCCATTAATTCCTCATAGAGTTTTTCGCAAGCTTCGCGAATGCGATCTGATTTGTGCATGTGAACAGGCACCAACGCAATATCAAACGGCGCCATCGCATTCGACCAAATAATCCCGTTTTCATCGTGATTTTGTTCAATCGCCGCTGCCAACACGCGCGAGACACCAATGCCGTAACAACCCATTAATAATGTCACGGATTTTCCTGACTCATCCGCCACCGTGGTTTTCATCGGCTTCGTGTAACGATCGCCTAATTGAAACACCTGACCAACTTCAATGCCACGCGCAAACCGCAAATGCCCTTTTCCATCGGGACTGGGATCACCTTCAACCACATTGCGAATATCCGTTATGCGTTCGCACAACGCATCACGATCCCAATTCACATTCACAAAATGAAAATCATCTGCGTTAGCACCACAAACAAAATCGGATAACTGTGCCGCATCGCGATCGACAAGGTAAGGGATTCGCAAATTCACGGGCCCCAGTGATCCAGGACTGGCACCAATGGCTTTTCGAATTTCCGCTTCCGTTGCCATTTGTAAAGGCTCAGCCACTTCTGGCAAGCTCGAGGCTTTTACTGCATTTAATTCATGGTCGCCTCGAATAATGAGTGCAACGAACGGCACTTCACGACCTTTCACAATTAATGTTTTCACCCCTTTTTCCGCGGGTAAATTGTGCTTATCGGTCAAATCTTTTATCGTGCGAACGTTGGGCGTCGGTATTTTTTTCATTTCCGCACTCGGATTTTTACGAGTTCCTTGCGGCGCTTGCGCTTGTGCTTTCTCAATATTGGCAGCGTAATCACTTCCATCGCTGTAAACAATGGTATCCTCACCCACATCCGCCAATACCTGAAATTCATGCGAATAATCTCCGCCGATCGACCCAGTATCCGCCAACACAGCGCGATAACGCAGTCCCAAGCGAGTAAAAATTCGATTGTAAGTATCATACATTTTCTGATACGACGCTTGCATGCCTTTTTTATCGATATCAAATGAATAAGCATCTTTCATTAAAAATTCGCGTGCGCGCATCACACCAAAACGAGGCCGAATTTCGTCGCGAAATTTCGTTTGGATTTGATAAAAGTTTACGGGCAATTGTCGATAACTGTGTAATTCGTTCCGAACAATATCCGCAATGACTTCCTCGTGTGTAGGGCCCAAGCAAAATCGATGCTCATGCCGATCTTCCACTCGCATTAATTCGGGACCGTATTTCTCCCAACGCTCGGACTCCATCCACAATTCCGCCGGCTGCACAATCGGCATTAATAATTCCAAAGCTCCCGCGCGATTCATTTCTTCCCGAACAATGTTTTCCACTTTTCTTAAAATACGCAAACCCAAAGGCAACCAGGAATAAACACCACTCGCGAGTTTGTGAATTAAGCCAGCGCGTATCATCAAGCGATGACTGGTTAACTCTGCGTCAGCAGGAGTTTCTTTCACGGTTGTTAATAAAAATTCAGAAACTTTCATACTGTTTAATCTTAACGAAAAATAAATACCC
>CAYGED010000214.1:0-2664 GCA_964348555.1 uncultured Coxiellaceae bacterium | reverse complement strand
CTTTCGCTTGAGTCAAGCAGCGTTCGTGGTCGATGTCACAAAGCGCCACCAATTCAGATTGTGGGAGACGGGCATACTTTTCTGCGTGGTACTTGCCGAGATAGCCAATACCGATCACGGCTGTTCTAATTCTTTTCACCGAAGTGATTCCTCAGGGACCTAAGATCTCGTCATAGTGGCATTTTTTGCCTGCTGAGGCAATGGGAAGGCCTGAAAGTGGCCACATCATTACGTTGGTGCGATCACCCAGTCGCGGATATAAAGCAACGTGTGTTGCAGTGGTTGCTCCTATTCCTGAACTGGCGCCAGTGATGATGATCAATGGTTTTTTCATGTTGCTTCTCCGAGGGATAAATTGGCCAGCCATGGGATTAACGAGCGAATCTCTAGGCCATTTTGGAAAGTTTTTTCACGAGATAATTCTTTTACAAGCTGTATTTTCTTTGCTTGAGGTAAAAAATGGCTGAAATGGTCGAAGCTCTTTGTGGGTGTTTCATCAGACCATTTAATTTCGATAAGGTGCGTTGGTTTTTGGTTAATGCAAATTAAGAAATCAATTTCTCTCCCTTCTTTAGTGCGTAAATAGTGTAAAGAAGTTTTAATGCCTTTTGTGTCTTCAATAAATTGAAGTTCTTTGAATAAAGCACAGGCAACTAAATTTTCTAAACGGGCTCCATCATTATTTTCTGCGTAAGCATAATCATAGAAGAAAAATTTAGGCTCTTTTAATAAAGAGCGTGCGATATTTTTATTATAGGGTGTTACGCGAAAAATAATATAGAGATTTTCGAGTAATTGGAGCCAACGCTTGATCGTATTTGAATCTCGTTCTAAATCACGAGCCAGATTAGCGTAGGAAACTGTTGAGCCAATTCGATCTTTTAGTAATAGCACTAAGGTTTCAATTGACTTAATATCTCTACCAGCATAAAGATCAATTAAATCTTGACGAAGAATAATATCTAAGTGACTTTGTCGCCAACGTCGGTAATAGGTTAAGTTGTTTTTTAAAAAAGGCTCTGGAAAGCCACTGCATTGCCATAATTGTTCGAATAGTTTTTCTGAGTTTCCTTTGTCAGCATGAAAATGCATGGCTTCTTTTAAATCTAACGGATGCAAATGAAATTGAAAATATCGGCCAGCGAGCGAATCGCCTATTTTCTTGTTTATATCGAGGCGCGCACTTCCAGTAACTACTATTTCAGGTGGGATACCCTCGGTATCATAGATGCCTTTTAGCCAGCGCTTCCAGTTATTCATTTTATGAAGTTCATCGAAGATAACGAGTTTTTTTTGTCTGTCCCAGCTCTTTTCTTTCAGTGCTCGTCGATCTTCTGCTGAATCATAGTTCAGGTAGTCATAGTCGCTGTAAAGCTGTTTGGCTAGAGTCGTTTTGCCGCACTGCCGTGGGCCTGTTAGTAATACGATCTTGCTTGGCAAGTCTTGATCGATGTAGGATTGTAGGTATCTTTTCATATGACTATTATGACACCCATTCCGGAATGGTCAAGACTAAAATGATATTTGTTACGGTTTGGTCGTAATAACTATTTGTAATACAATGTTTTTTAAAAAATACTCAATTTTGGATGGAGTGCAACACAGAGCGAGAGAATCTACCGCATCGGATGACACAAAATGTGTACCTAGATTAGACCTGATTGTGGATGATGGAGCTACCACTGTACAATAAAAAGTGGTTACACTAGCTTTTCTGTGTCAAGCCTAGGGTTGATGTGAAAGATCAAGATTACATCCAGCGAGCGATTGAGCTTGCCAAGGAAGCGGAACGACAGGGCGAGGTGCCGGTAGGCGCACTGGTGGTGAAAAATAATGAAATCGTGGCGGAAGGATTTAATCAGCCGATTTCAAACAAGGATCCGAGTGCCCACGCCGAAATTATTGCACTGCGACGTGCGGCGGAAAAAATTGGAAATTACCGGTTGGTCGATACGACTTTGTATGTATCTTTAGAGCCTTGTGCAATGTGTGTGGGTGCCATGATTCAAGCGCGCGTAAAGCGATTGGTGTTTGGAGCCTTTGATTCACGTGCTGGCGCTGTCAAAAGTGTATTTCAACTATTGGATGAGCCGCGATTAAATCATCGAATTATTTGGGAAAGTGGCGTTCTCGCTGATGCTTGCGGAGAATTATTAAAAAAATTTTTCCAGTCTCAACGGTTAAAATAGCCTAATGAGTTCTAGCCTGATATGAAATATCCGGGCTAGGTAAGCGTAAGATCCACAATGTCTTCCGGCGTTAACCCAACGACTTTTGCCACGAACGCTGGATCAGTTCCTTCTTTCAGCAAACGTCCGGCGATTTCTCGTTTAGTGGTGAGTTGCTTTTCCTGAAGAGATTTTTCAGCAAGTGTTTTGGCTTCACGTTGAGCTTTTTCATATCCTTCTTGTCGGCAAGCTTCAGCGAGTGTTTTGGCTTCACGTTGAGCCTTTTCATATCCTTCTTGTCGGAATACTTCAGCGAGTGTTTTGGTCTCACGTTGAGCCTGTTCGTATCCTTCTCGTCGGCAAACTTCAGCGAGTGTCATGGTTTTTTCTCCTATTGTAGTAGAGATATCAGTTTCAATGATTTTAGCAAACTCGGTTGGATTGTCCAATTCGGCGGTGTTCCAAATGTATTGAAGCGTGCTCATCAGGTAATCGT
>CAYGED010000213.1:0-2671 GCA_964348555.1 uncultured Coxiellaceae bacterium | reverse complement strand
ATATAACTCTTTATCGTTTAATTTTTTTTGCACTGTTTGCGAATGGATTTCTTCCGCTTGTGTTTTCTCTGATTTGACTTCAAATAAATGCTGAGCTGACTCTCCTCGATGGCAACAAGGGCAATCAGGGTCTTTCAGCACCTTAAATTCTTTGGTTTTCATGCTCAGCGTATCGACGGTCAGCAACCGCCCGGATAACACTTCACCTTGTCCCAAGATAAGCTTAATCACTTCGGTCGCCTGAATACAACCCAACAATCCGGGTAACACACCAAACACACCACCCAGCGCGCAATTCGGAACAATATCGTCGGGAGGTGGTGATGCATACAAACAACGATAACAAGGGCCATCGTTATCGTTAAATACGCTGACTTGACCTTGAAATTGATAAATGCTGGCTGAAACTAACGGTTTTTTAAATCGCACTGACCAATCGTTAATTAAATAACGGGCACGATAATTATCCGTGCAATCAACGATAATGTCGTAATTCGGAATAATATTTTCCGCATTAACGCGATCTAAAAAAACGTCATGAATCTGCAAATGTAAATTCGGATTAAAATGGCGAAGATGGGAACCGGCCTGCTGTGCCTTACTTTTTCCAATGTCTTCAACATTAAAAATCACCTGGCGTTGAAGGTTGGATAATTCCACTCGATCACCATCAACGACTCCCAAGGTACCCACACCTGCCGCCGCTAAATATTGTAAAACCGGTGAGCCCAATCCGCCCGCACCAATACACAATACGGTTGCTTTCAGCAATCGTTCTTGGCCATCGATACCAATTAACGGCAAATGACGCGCGTAGCGTTTGATTTGTTCGGGTGTTAACGACAATGCTTTATCCGCCCACTAAGGAGGTTAAAATAGTCACTTGATCGTTCGGTTGAATGATAAAGTGGCTGGGCAACTCACGGGAATCACGGTCGTTGACATAAATATTGAGAAAACGATTGATCTGACCGCTTGAATCAAACAAGTATTTTTTCAAGAGAGGGTATTTTTCGGCTAAAGCCTGAACCAACTGACCACATGACAGCAATCCATCGATCGAAATCGACGTTTCACCCTTGCATATCGAACGAAATGCTTGCGGTAATGAAATCGCTGCCATGATACTGTTGGCCTCTCATTTAGTTGGTAGCAACCAAAAAGAATGCGGCTCGGCTTGCTTCAACGCGATTAAGCGACAATGTGCACAACGAAATGGTTACGTTCGAAATGCTGTTGCTCTCGTGCTTGCTCAGCGGTAAACCGGTCAAACTAATGTTGCTGTTATGATTAACATATTGAGTCATAGTTACCTCTTATCAAGTAGTACTAACCAGACTCCTGTCCTAATGGTCTTCACTAGAATACGTAAGCTTAAGCTTACGCTAAGCCATATTGTTTCATTTTTAATCGAAAAGGTCAAATATTTTACACACTCAAAGCCCCAGTAGCCCCAAAAAAGCCCCCTCCCTAGGCGGCTTTACGCAAAACCGAGGAACCAGAACACCCAAAGGCCAATCATGATATGTGAAATGGAGGCCCCGATGAGGGACTTATGCCGATAAAATAACCAACCCCAAAACAGTCCACCCATAAAGCTTAAGAGTACGATGTGGATCGGGTAGGCCAAGTGAGTCGTCGAAAACATCATACTCGTCAATACGATAGCGACCACATTACGGTATTTGAAGGTTAGAAACATCGACAGCGCGGCTTGCAGCCCCCCACGAGAAATTAATTCTTGTAAAGGTGCCAGCAATAAACTGTAAACCACCAAGGTTTGCCACCAAACCGCATTACCCATCGGCGTGTGTGTAATGGCTTCATTGATGCCGGCGTGTAAATCAAAAACGGGAACGTGTTCATAGCCCGGTACATACAGTGTCATCAACCATTTCACCAGGAGCAAACCTGCCATCAGCGGCAAAGAAAATAAAAAGCCCTCGCGCATCGAGCGACGCCAATTTTTCAATGTAAGGCCAAAGACGCTCAGTGGATAGCCCGAACCCATGGTCAAGTAAACCAGTGCGCCCATGAAAATCAGCAACAAACCGGATGACACGTAGCTGGACGAAGACGCCATGTGATTTAAGGACTTGATATGATCCAAGGCAAAGGTGTAAAAACACAAGCACATCACTAGGACGCTTAAGTAACGACTGAGGTTTCTTCGAAGCTTGCGTTCCTCGTGAATTTCGTGAGTAGCTTCTTTGTGAGGTATTGCTTCAGCAGCTGTCCTAGCAGGTGCAGCAGGGCCTTCCATTACTGGCATTTCAATCAGTTCATCATTTACTGCCTGGTCTTGCATAGTTTATTTTTTGGCAACTTCAACGAAGAAGCAAGCGTTAATATTAGATTAAAAAGTGACCACAAGAATACCGAAAACTCAGACTTAAGTAAAGCACTTGTTTAAAATCAATGGGATAAAGTTTTTCAAAATTGATAAAAGAGACCAACTCCATAAAAGCTTGCCAGCGGAAGCTGATGGTGATGATTGCTCGAGGTCTGCAACCATCGCAAATCAAATCCCCAATGGCGAGCCACCCGATAATCAACACCCACACCGTAAACCGCACACCCAAACTCACCCGCTCGTAGTGCCTTGATAACCGTCCCATTGTCCCAAACCGTAATATCTCCTCGAGCAACATAACCCACCCCACCCCTAGCA
>CAYGED010000212.1:0-2690 GCA_964348555.1 uncultured Coxiellaceae bacterium | reverse complement strand
GTGCTTGTTGTCGTAACAGATGACGGGCGATGGCGGAGTAGTACTGGGTGGATAAACATAACCGATGTTATCAGGAAAGGCCAAAAAGCTTTACCAAAAGGAAAGTTTATTAAAAACAAACCACCGAAGAATCAAATGCAAACTTACTCTAGTGGATTACTTTCTTTGTATTAGAAGCTATGCGGGAAGACCCAAGGTCTTCTTTTTTTCATAATCAAATTAGCGGAAAAATGAGTTCGGACTAATTCAAGAATACTGCAGAAAAAAAACTGCCATAAGGCAGTAGGGTTATCGGTAGGGATTGTAATAACCAACTATGTGGAGATATTCAGCTGTACCGCGGCGAGTACTGGTTTTGCAATAGTAATAGTTTGCTTCTTCTATTTCGATAATCTCTAGACCATTCTCCCAATAAATATTTTTAACATAAGCAGTATGTCCTTCTTTTGAAAACCGAATTTCGATGATGGCAATGTAACCTTTTTGAGGTCGATTGGTGTTAATTATTTTTTTCTTCCCTTCGAAAGTTTCTAAACCATACGGTAAATTGCTTAGTTTACAACTCCTAATCCAATAGACACAGTTGCAGGAATTTTTCTGATTGCCTGTGTATTGTTCTGCGCAATTCGAATCTTGAGCACCTCGAACAGCAGCACTTCCAACACGGAGTACTACCGTATTAGATTCTTTTTTATTAAACATATATCCGTTGCGGACACAGACTTTGTATTCTCCCGCATCAAGCGACAAGGGAATCTGATCTATGAAATTCTCTGCTATTGTACCTCGGATTGAATAACGATAAATCGTAAATGTTGGAGTCCAAAAACGAGAACTGTTAGTACTTGTTACTACAACAGATAGAGTAGACGGATCAAAACCATTTCCTGAAATTTGGAGATAAAATCGTTCTCTGTGTATGGGTGAAGATAACGTTCTGATGCTGCGTATTTGTGGCGTTGGGATATTTTGATTGCGAGAATATTGGGCCAATGTTTCAGAAAAAGGTAATACAACAAAAACCATAAATATAGCCAAAGCAAAAAAAGATTTTTTCAAATTGCATTTCCTCCGTTATCAAAGAACAAAAAAATTCTAGTTTAGGAAAAGACAAAAGTCAATCTTACTCCAAAGGGTTGTGCAGAGTGGGGTTTTGTTGTGGGACTTTGTAGGAAGAATAAAACGATTCTTTTTTTGCTTCGGAGGCAGAGGGTAATTTGGTGGAACGCGTAAATACGGTTTTGACTGAACCATCGGCTCCAGTGGCGTACTGATATGGTTTAGTAACCACAATTTCTCTGTTATCAGGCGTTCCATAAATATCAAAAGAAATTTTTGTACCCTCTATCTGGGGTTGAATTAGGATATTATTAGCAGTGTCATTGGTAAAACGCAAATCAACTTGTCCAGGATATACGGTCGCATCAAATCCGGGCCGGTCGTAGTATCTTACAAGCAAAGTGTGGGGTTTGCGCTCGATTATCGGTAGGCCAGAATTAATTGCTGTCCGGAAAAGTGTGGTGGCCACTTGGCAAATCCCGCCACCATATTCTTTAACTCCGACACCATTTTTAATAACTAATTCTGGCAGATATCCAGTTATAGCATCAACGTTGCCAAGTACTTTGTTAAAGGAAAATTCTTCACCAGGTTTAACAAGAATTCCGTCAAACAACTTTGCCGCAGTTTTTATGTTGTGAATTCTTGCTGCGGATGATCCTGCAAAATTTGATTCTCCTGAAGCCAATAATGTCGTAATTCCGAGGCTGTTTGCATTGTCGAGAGTGATTTGAGGATTATTGGTATCGATCACTAGAATAGCCGTAGTGCTACCCGATACCAATGCAGTGGATATGCTGCTGAAAGATTTCTCTATGTTTAAAATTGTGCCTTGTCTTGGAGCGATAAATTCTATCAAATGCTCGTCTCGGTATCCAAATTTAGCATCTACTGGTGGAATGTCTAAAGTAGTAGACAATTCGTTGAGGTAACGATTGATATTTTCAGCATTTGGACGAACTGCGGTTGTACCAGTGTAAACTCGTTGATAGGTTTCATACCAAGTTCTCAATGTTTCCGGAGAGATAATTATTGATTCATCTTGATACCAGAGAGTGAGCGTGTGGGGAGGATTTTGGATAGTCAGACCCGCGTATTCATCGGGAGCCGAGAGAACCTTCATATATTGACTGATTTGTATTTCAGCGAAAGCATAAACATAGGCATACATGGAAAGAACCGCTATAGCAGCGATGAACACGGGGACCAATATTTTATAGCGAAAATGCATAATTTGATTCTAGCTAAAATTGTGCTAAAAATCTATAAATAGCGAGAACGCCCGGCTAATAAGTCGGGCGTTCTCGCTAGTCAAACGGTGCTCCGATATTTGACTATGAGGAAATTTTGACTTTCTTGGTACGAAGTTTGGAAAGTTTGGGTAAGCGTAGAGTTAGTATACCATTTTTCAAGCTTGCCTTGGCTCCGTCTGGGTAGACATCTTCCGGTAAAATAATGGTTCGGTAAAATGCCCACCAATACAATTCTTGATGATGGTAGTCATCAGATGACACACACTTGGGAGCTGTTTCAGTGCGTCTACCCAAGAGTTCCAAAGAACGGCGTGTATATGGTCGAAGACATGCACACGAGCTACTGGCCGAAATATGGTGGGGGACTGGATATTGCAG
>CAYGED010000211.1:0-2694 GCA_964348555.1 uncultured Coxiellaceae bacterium | reverse complement strand
GTGCAGACGAAGCCCACGCGTTTTATGTCTTTGGCCATTCGCGCTCGAGGTATTGCAGTTTATTTTCTTGTTTGGCCCAATGGTCGGCATCGGGCGGGGCATCTTTCATGGTCAAGATGGCTGGCCATTGCTTGGCAAGCTCAGCATTTAATGTTTTAAATTCTTTTTTATTCTCGGGTAAAGTATCTTCAGCAAAGATTGCATCGACAGGGCATTCAGGAACACAGAGATTGCAGTCGATGCATTCATCCGGGTCGATGACCAGCATGTTAGGCCCCTCCCGGAAGCAATCAGCAGGACAGACCTCAACACAATCCGTATACTTGCATCGGATGCAGCTGTCGACGACTACAAATGTCATGATGTCTCCTCACCATCTCCTTCGGTACTTTTCAAGCGAAGCCATTATAGTGTAACCTAGGACCGGTCTTCAATGACTTTCTCGCGTTGAAAAAGTCGTTGCAGGCTCTAATGATTGAGGTATTCGATGACCACCACGGTGGATGATATTACGGTCTGGATTGAATCCAGCTTGCCTGGCAGTCGTGTTGTATTTTCCGAGGGCGATGGACATCATTTTGAGGCCGTTGTTGTGTGCGATGGATTTGAGGGGAAAAATACACTGGCGCGTCATCGCATGGTTTACGATGCCTTAGGGGATCACATGAAAACCGATATTCATGCGTTATCATTAAAAACGTTTACCAATAAAGAATATAAAATTTAGGGGGTACTGTGAGTATACAAGAAGAAATTAAAAAGCAGGTTCATACCAATCCAGTGGTCTTATACATGAAAGGGACACCGGATTTTCCCCAGTGTGGGTTTTCGGGGAAAGTGGTCAGTATGCTTCGACAATGTGGCGTTGATCAGTTTACCAGCTTTAATGTATTTGACAGCGATGAGTTGAGACAAGGGATTAAAGATTTTTCAAAATGGCCTACCTTGCCACAATTGTACATCAACGGTGAGTTTATCGGTGGTTGCGACATCGTGACGGAGTTGTTTCAGTCGGGCGAGCTTCAGAAAATGCTGACCAAGACTTAGAAATCCCAAATGGATAATTTCTTTTTCGTCACAGTAGGTTTATCGCGCTTTTCATAAACTTGGCGATATTTCTCAATTTCAGCTTTTTGCGAGGCTGAAGGCATGTGCGATCGGTCAAACTCAGCGAGATGCTTATCAATCGCGCTAACGTAATGTTTATCCATTTTTTGGCTTTTCATTTTTTATTAAGACCCTAGGTTATGCTTTCAATTACGAGTAATATATAGGATTTTACTGGGGTCTGTCATCAATTACTAGCAGGCCTTAATCTCGATGGAGTTTATCAATGGGGCAGGTGTTAGCGATAAAGGGATTCACTTTTGCTGAACTATTTACTTACGAAGGGCTGAAACGGCTTGATCATTCTTTCCTGGCGTATTTGCGTCATGCTGATGAATTTTTACAGAGTCAACTGCTGGCATACCGAGAGGCCTATGATTTTACACCACCGCAAATCAGCGAGTTAATCATTGCCGTAGCACCTATCCTCGAAGCCTATATGGCGGAGTTATTTGATATTGAGGCTGCGGTAGGGCGGCTGCAAGCTGCCACGCTTGTGGATAATCCCATCTTTGCTTTTAAGAAATACTATGTGTTGCGAGAGGCACGGCGTGCCCTAAAAAGGGCTAAATCAATTGATTTTTCCGCATTAAATCAGTGGTTGGAGAATGAACTTAAGGCGCATCAATTCGATTGGCCGGATCGGGAATTGGCAGTCGCGCACCTGGGTCAACGGTTTTTGTCGGATCCAGAATCCCAGGCCGACAATATTCAAAAATTAATCGACTGGTGTGTGTGTGGCATGGTCGAACCTGAGGGAAAGGCGTTGGTTAAAACTTGGGTTAGCTTTCATTTGCCTGAGCACTTGAACTACGAGCATCTGGTTAAGACACGGCCTGTCCCAGGGGATCCGGTTGGACGCTTGGAAGGCTTGGAGGAAGCGCGTCGTTATCGTGATGGGTTTCAATTGTCAGACACGAGAATGGCACGTCGACAAGTCATGGATGAGGTTCATTATTGCGTTTACTGCCATAAAACGGACGGGGATTTTTGTTCCAAAGGTTTTCCCGTTAAGAAGGGAGATCCGGCACAAGGGTTTAAAATTAACCCCTTGGATGAAACGCTAACGGGCTGTCCCTTGGATGAAAAAATTTCAGAAATGCACACCCTCAAGAAAGAGGGCTATGGCATTGGCGCATTAGCAACGATCATGATTGATAATCCGATGTGTCCGGCAACGGGTCATCGTATTTGCAACGATTGCATGAAAGCCTGTATCTATCAAAAACAAGAGCCCGTGAATATTCCTGAAATTGAAACGAGAATATTGACTGATGTGCTTGATTTACCTTGGGGTGTTGAAATTTACGATTTATTGACGCGCTGGAATCCGCTGCGTTGTGAACAATGGATGCCAAAACCTTACAACGGAAAAAAGGTTTTAGTGATGGGGATGGGGCCAGCAGGTTTTACGTTGTCGCATCATTTATTAATGGAAGGATTTGCGGTTGTTGGGACAGAAGGACTTAAAATAGAGCCGCTGCCAAAGCATTTACTTCAGCAGCCGATTTATCGTTATGATGCATTAAAAGAGGATTTGGATAATCGCGTGATGGCCGGTTTTGGTGGCGTTGCTGAGTATGGAAT
>CAYGED010000210.1:0-2716 GCA_964348555.1 uncultured Coxiellaceae bacterium | reverse complement strand
TTGTTAAACAGTGAAACGAAAAATTTACGAAAAACATCGTATTTTAGTGTCAGAGCAATTTAGAAATGTCCCCTTCTTAGCAATTTAGAAATGTCCCCTTTTCTAAATTTAAATTAAGTCTTTCCCCGAAGCCCAGCGTCGGCACTAAAGGGAAGCGACCGCCATTTTTTTGCTTTCAGTTATTGCTGTTATCTGCCTGATATGAGAACGCTTCCATGGATGATCAGCCGGTGCTGTAGGGTATATTCGCACCTTTTCTATCTTGTCATCCAACTGTTTGGCATCGACAATCAGCGGAGCACGTTGCTGCCTTTTATGAGACGTATAATTCAACGCACGCCCTTTATACAGCAAAGTAACCTTGCCTGACAAATCTTCGCATACCGTTACTTTCGCGTGGCGTAATGCATACCCAGGTTTATCCATTTGAACTTTATAAATAATATTATCGTGGCACAGCTCTAAATTTTTTGACAAAATACGATCCGTTTTTATGCTAAAAATCAAATCCAGCTGTTCTTGTGTGGGTAAATCTTGTCGATGCGCATCCACTTTATTTCTGGGCTCCACTGGAAATCGTTGATTAAAATCCTCGATAAATTCCGGTATAAAAACATTTCCCTGTTCAATCGAGTTTATATTTTTCAGACGCATTTCTTTGACCATTCTATCTTGCAGTGTTTGATTAACACGCTCAACTCTGCCTTTGGCTTGCGCCGAATTAGCGCAAATTAATTCAATATCAAGCTCACGCATCGCCCTGCCAAATTGCGTTTCTTTATCTTCACAGTTTTTATGATTCACGCGAAATACGCCATATTTATCGCTATAAAATGCCAATGGTCGACCAAATTTTTCCATGTATGTTTGCGACAATTTAAAATATCCTGCTGTCGTTTCTTCTTCTTCAAAACGCAACCCAACCAATTTACCTGTTGCATCATCAATAAACACAAGCAAACAACACTTCGGCGCGCGGCCTTCAAACCAATCATGCGGCGATCCATCAATTTGTATCAGTTCACCAAAACAAGCGCGACGTTCACGACTTTGATGTATTTTTACTTTTTTGTGTCGACGCGCTTTCCATAATTCCCACTCAACCATCCATTGACGTAATGTTTCTTTGTTGACGTTAACTTGGTGCATTTCACGTAATTTTTCAGATGCAAATGTGGGGCCAAAATCGTGGTAATTTTCACGTACCAACACTTCTGCATTTGTCTTTACATTATGTTCATGATGACGGTTACTGCGCTTTCCTCTTTGTTTGGATATCAACCCTGCAGCTCCATGTCTGCGATAGGCGCGCGCCAACCGTTTTATTTGCCTAACCGTCAATTTTAATAAACCAGCCGCATCTTGTTGCGTTAATTGCTTGTTAATTACCTGTTGTATCGTTGTCAAACGTTCTACTTCTCGCGCACTCATCGTTAAAAGTCCACCTGTCATTGCTGTATCTCCCATCCTTGAGCAGTCTTTTCAGACTACTCAACAATGGGGGAAAAGGGGACATTTCTAAATTGCTGGAAGGGGACATTTCTAAATTGCCGCTACAGCATAATCGAAACCCATAATCGAAACCCTTGCTACTTCAGCAGTTTTTTCCTACAATGCACGCTCTTTTGGATTTCACATAAAGGTTATTGAAATGTACGCGATTATCGAAACAGGCGGTAAACAATACCGCGTTGCTGAAGGGCAAACATTAAAGATTGAAAAATTAGATGCGGAAGCGGGTCATTCAGTTGATTTCGATCGCGTATTGGTGGTTGGTGCTGGTGAAGAAATTAAAGTGGGCGCGCCTTTGCTTTCGGGTGCTAAAGTGGTTGCCGAAGTGTTGAAACACGGCCGTGCAGACAAAATTCGCATCATCAAATTCCGTCGTCGTAAACATCACATGAAACGCGCGGGACATCGTCAATATTACACCGAAGTGAAAATCACTAAGGTTCAAGCATAGATTGGGACAGAAGCCCATGCGTTAGCGTGGGCGTATTTATTTTATAGAGGTTAACATGGCTCATAAGAAGGCAGGCGGTTCTACTAGAAACGGACGCGACTCCAATCCTAAATATTTAGGCGTTAAAAAACACGGTAGCGAAAGCGTTATCGCGGGCAATATCATCATTCGTCAACGCGGCACGAACTGTCACCCTGGCAAAGGTGTGGGCATGGGTCGTGACCATACATTGTACGCATTGATTGATGGCAAAGTTTGCTTTTCAATCAAAGGCCCGAATAACCGCAAAACAGTGTCTGTTGTCAGTAAACAGTAAACAGTAAACAGTAACCAGTGATCAGTAACCAGTAATTACTTAGCGGATAACATTCTGATCACTGATCACAGATCACTGATCACCCTTCTTATGAAATTCATCGATCAAGTCATCATCGAAGTCGTCGCCGGCAATGGCGGTCATGGCTGTATGAGTTTTCGTCGTGAAAAATTTATTCCGTTTGGCGGTCCCGACGGCGGTGATGGTGGTGATGGTGCGAGCATTTACTTTGAAGCGTCTGAATCGCTGAACACGTTGATTGACTTGCGTTACCAGCGTTTGTATCGCGCCAAAAGCGGCCAATCCGGCATGGGTGCGATGCGTACGGGTAAAAGTGGCGAAGACATGATTATCGCTGTTCCCATCGGCACCATGGTTTATGACGCCGACACATTAGAGTTTATCGGTGATTTAACCCAAGCCGGCCAGCGTTTGTG
>CAYGED010000209.1:0-2735 GCA_964348555.1 uncultured Coxiellaceae bacterium | reverse complement strand
GGCCTCCGGTGATCTCTTAGGGGCACATCTCGCCAAACAATTAAAAAAAAAGAACCCCACTATTCAAATCTCCGGCATGGGTGGCCAGCAAATGCGAACAGCAGGCGTCGATGTTTTTATCGATGCCGACAAGCTCTCCGTGGTTGGCGCTTTTGACGAGATCATCAAACATTTGGGTGGTATTCTAAGCGCGATGCGCCAACTAACGGCGGCCTTTAAAAAAACAAAACCGGATTTAGTCATCTTCATCGATTATCCTGGATTCAACCTTCGCATGGCAAAAAAAGCTAAAAAACTAGATTTAAAAGTACTTTATTTCGTAAGCCCTCAAATATGGGCATGGCGATACAATCGCATCAAAAAAATTCGAAAAAATGTCGGTCACATGGCGGTGTTATTTGCGTTTGAAGAAAAAATTTATCAAAAAGAAAAGGTCCCCGTTAGTTTTGTGGGCCACCCGATCGTCGACATTGCAACGCCCAGCATCACCCGTGAAGCGGCCTATGCACAATTTCACTTATCCCAACAAAAACCCATCATCGCGCTATTACCAGGCAGTCGACAAAGTGAAATATCCCGCTTACTACCGATCATCGTTGCCGCAATAAAATTAATTCGTACGCGCATTCCAGAAGCGCAATTCATACTACCACTCGCCTCCAATTTAAGCATCGATACCGTTCAACCTTATTTGACACCCGATATCACAGTGGTGCAGCAAAATACCTATAATGTACTTTCAATCGCAACAGCTGCGATTGCGGTGTCTGGCACGGTGACTTTAGAAATCGCCCTACAACAAGTCCCTCTCGTGATTATTTACAAAGTTTCACGAATCAGCTACTGGATCGGAAAAAAATTGATAAAAATACCTTTCATTGGCCTTTGCAATCTAGTGGCAGAAGAAAAAGTGGCGTTAGAATTAATTCAAGATGATGCGACACCCGAAGCCATCGCCAATGAAATTTGTCTCCTCATTCAAAATGTCGACTATCATCAGCAAACCGTCAATAAACTCGCGCAAGTTCGATCAAAATTGGGCAGTGGCGCTGCTACTGACAAAGTAGCAGCACTCGCGATAAATCTTCTATGAACACATTTCAAGAAAAATATTCCATTGACACCGGTTTTTTAGCGCCCTTCCTCGCTATTTTTATTCTTGGGACAGTGATTCAACTTCATCTCTTCATAAGCTGGGACGTCGGCTGGCATTGGCTCGCTGCCGAACGCCTGATGAAGGGCGGTACTTATACCCAAGATTTTTTCGACATGAACCCACCCATGATTTTGTATTTACTCATTCCACCTATCCTTGTCCAACATCTCACGAATTTGAACCTAATTTTTGTTTTTCGCGCTTATGTTTTTATCGTTTCAACCATCTCGCTTTGGGCCTGCTTTTTGCTAATCCATCGTTTATTTGACGAACACGACAAAATTATCCAAAAAATATTTTTTCTTTCGATCGCGTTGGTTTTTATTTTATTGCCTGCTTACGAACTGGGACAGCGGGATCCTTTTTTAATCACACTCATTATGCCCTATTTATTAGCCACTTCTGTTCGCGCAAAAAATAGTAAGCTTTCACGACCTTTCGCCCTTTGGATTGGTTTTCTCGCCGGCCTCGGTTTTTCACTGAACCTGCAATTTCTAATTTTGTTCTTTTTTCTTGAGATTTATTTGTTTTTCCAGCGAATTTCTTTCACTCGACCCGAGACAATTAGCCTATTGTCTATTGTTATCCTCTATTTACTCAGTATTTTCACTTTCTTTCGTGATTATGTCACTCAAGTACTCCCGGTTGTTTTCTTTCTTTATACCGATACGTTCAATTATTCCTGGAAGGCTATTTTTAGTGCTTCACCTTTCGCCGCTTGGCTCACCACGTTCATTTTCTTGTTCATCGAATGGAAAAATACACGCTATCGTTCTTTAATGATTGTCTTGTTTGCCAGCACATCTGTGTCAGCCCTCTTGTTCTTGCTCACGCGAAAATTGTGGTAGTACCACATGGTACCCACACTTGGATTTTCAACGTTATTTTTAAGCTTATTATTCTCCGAAAATCTCTTTCGAATCCAACAAAGGGAAAAAAAATTAATCTCCGTGGTAAAAATCCTGGTCTTGCTCTTGCTCATCATGCTATTTCCTTTGTCAACCCTAGTAAAAATAACTGCTTATAATTGGGATAAGAAGTCGGATTTAAACTCCTTGACCAATCAAATTTTATCTTACGTTAAAAATACTGATGAAACGAAAACCATCGCCGTCTTCTCCACGACTGTAACCCCAGCAGGAATACTAGCGCCCTATGCCGACGTCAATCTAGGTTCACGTTTTGCAGGCTATTGGATGCTGCCTGGGATCGTGAAACACGAACACGAAAATTTAAGTGTCGAAAAGCAACAGAAACTCAATCACGTTAAAAAACTTCTCAATACCATGGTGGTTTCAGACTTTAAGAAATACCAACCCGAACTCGTGCTGGTTGATATCAATAAAGAAAAAGAATATTTCCCACCAGGCTCTTTCAACTATGTTTATTATTTTAGTCAAGACCCATCTTTCGCGGCCATATGGCGACGTTACCATTATCAAAAAACCATTGGAAATTTTGCGATTTACACCCGTAGCAAATGAGCAAGTAGGCTGGGCTGAGCACACGCGAAGCCCAGCAAACTCAGTAAGTAGCCCGTATGAAGCGAAGCGAAATACGGGAAATTAAGAAATTAAAA
>CAYGED010000208.1:0-2775 GCA_964348555.1 uncultured Coxiellaceae bacterium | reverse complement strand
GTTCAAAAGGTCTTATTGGAAACGCACTTTCGCATTACTTAAAGAAAAATTCTGTTGAGGTCATTGAAGTAGACTCGCGTGCTGACCCGAGTGCACTGGGGTATGGTGATGTTTGCGACTTAGGTTCGCTCAGAGAGCGAGTCAGTCAGTGCCAAGGCATTATTCATTTAGCGGCGGTTTCACGTGTTATTTGGGGCGAACAAAACCCTCCCTTGTGTTGGGACGTTAATGTCGGTGGGACAAAACAGGTATTGGAGATGGCTTATCGTTCGCCTTGTCGGCCGTGGGTTATTTTTGCGAGCAGTCGTGAAGTGTATGGTCAGCAAACCGTACTTCCCGTAACAGAAGAGAGTGCCCGCTTAAACCCCTTAAATACCTATGCGCGCAGTAAAGTGGCGGCTGAAAAACTGGTCATGAAATACCAGCAACGCGGCTTAAGCACGGCTATTTTAAGGTTTTCCAATGTCTATGGTAGCGTCGATGATTATGATGATCGCGTGATCCCCGCATTTTGCTGTTCCGCCATCAATGGTATGGCGTTACGACTGGATGGGGTTGATAATTTATTTGACTTTACGCACGTGAGCGATGTGATTGCGGGGATTGTGGCTACCATGGACAAACTCCAATCGGGGGTTCAGAGTCTACCGCCCATGCATTTAACCTCCGGGCATGGCACGAGTCTTTTACAAGTGATAAAAATAATTGAACGCATTCTTGACATACGGATTAAATACCAGCAAGCGCCAGCGCGCAGTTACGATGTGCGCCACTTTTATGGTAATCCTGCTCAAGCACAAGCGTTATTAGGTTGGAAGGCTCAGGTATCACTGTCTCAGGGTATTCAGGATTTGTTAATGCAATACCAACAGTACGCTTCATCGGTTGCTATTGCGTAGAGAATGAAAATAATAAAAGTCATTCATGGTTATCCAATGCGCTACAACGCTGGTTCGGAAGTTTATAGTCAACGGTTATGCCAAGGATTAGCGAAACACCAGCATGACGTTTGTGTGTTTACCCGGGAAGAAAATCCTTTTGCACCCGATTACTCACGTAAAATCGAATCGGATCATGCCGATTCGAACATTCGGCTCTACGTGATTAACATTCCGAGTGATCGGTATCGCTACCGTTATCGTCACCCCGAGGTGGACAAACAATTTGGTGATTTATTGAGAGAGGTTCGACCCGATATCATTCACATTGGCCATCTCAATCATTTATCCACTTCATTGGTTTACGAAGGCCATCAATATAATATACCGATGGTATTCACGCTGCATGATTATTGGTTGATGTGTCCTCGGGGGCAATTTATTCAGCAGTCCGGTGCAAACAAAGACTCTCTATGGCCCGTCTGTGAGGGTCAAGAAAATCGAAAATGTGCCACGCACTGCTATTCCGGTTGTACATCAGGCGCTACAAACACGTGGCATCAACAGATTAATTATTGGGAAGCGTGGGTCAACGAACGCATGCAGCACATCCGTGAAATCGTTGGATTAGTCGATTGTTTTATTGCCCCTTCTCGCTACCTTTATAACCGCTTTGTGACCGATTTTAAATTACCGGAAGAAAAAATGGTGTATTTGGATTATGGATTTGATCTCAATCGCTTTGCTAAGCCAGTACAACGTGTAAAAGAAGCGTTATTTACGTTCGGGTACATCGGGACGCATATTCCGGCTAAAGGGATTCAACTGTTGATAGCCGCTTTTCGTTTAATCAAAGAAGAGTGCCAATTACGTATTTGGGGGAGAGCCAACCAACATACAATGTCCTTGCAATCCATCATCCACTCATTACCACGCTCCGTTCAGCATCGCATTGAATGGATGGGCGAATATCAAAATAGTCACATCATTGAGGACGTATTTAACAAAACGGATAGCATTGTGGTTCCTTCTATTTGGGTGGAAAACTCCCCATTGGTTATTCACGAGGCGTTACAAGCACGAATTCCCGTGATCACGGCAGACGTTGGAGGGATGGCGGAATACATTCATCATGAAGTGAATGGATTGTTATTTAAACATCGAGACGCGCAGAGCTTAGCGACTCAAATGCAACGCCTGTTAGCTAACCCAGCATTGGTGGCTCAGTTGAGTGCCGCGGGTTATTTGCAATCCGCGGATCGTAGGATCCCAAATATGCCAGCCCATATTCATCAAATTGAAAAAATTTATCAGACGCTATTAAGCAAGCGGATGGCGGCATGAATCAGTCTACGGGTCCTTGGCGAATTACCTTTGATACCAACCCAGACGATTGTAATTTACGCTGTATCATGTGTGAGGATCACTCTCCCTATAGTCGAACGCAAAAAGAACGCATCGAAGCAAAGCTGCCGAGACGGCGCATGCCGATTGACCTGGTTCATAAAATTGTCCGCGATTCAAAACCACATGGATTGCGCGAGATTATTCCTTCAACGATGGGCGAACCCCTGCTTTATCAGCATTTCACCGAGATTTTAACGATTTGTCAGCACTACGATGTCAAACTCAACTTAACCACCAATGGTACTTTTCCAATCAAAGGCGCCACCGTGTGGGCTAATTTAATTGTTCCCGTCACATCGGACGTAAAAATTTCTTGGAATGGCGCCACAAAAGCCACCCAAGAAAAAATCATGCTGGGCAGTCCGTGGGAAAAAGTGCTCGCCAACGTGAAAGATTTTATTACGGTTCGAGATAATCATGCCCAAAAGAGTGGTCATTATTGTCAAGTGACCTTTCAGTTAACTTTCTTAACAGACAATGTGGATGAGTT
>CAYGED010000207.1:0-2790 GCA_964348555.1 uncultured Coxiellaceae bacterium | reverse complement strand
CACCGAGCAAACTCAGGTAAATCGTTGCCGCCACAACGGCTAAACCTTGATTCGTACAAATATTCGAAGTCGCTTTCGATCGACGAATATGCTGTTCTCGCGCTTGTAAAGTTAACACAAAACCTTCTCGGCCCTTCGCATCAGTCGTTCGCCCAACAATTCGGCCTGGCATTTGCCGCACATCCGATGCACGACAGGCTAAAAAACCAAAATAAGGACCGCCCGAGGCCAATGGAACACCAAAAGGTTGACCTTCACCACAAACTATATTCGCGCCATTTTTTCCCCACTGCCCCGGTGGATTGAACAACACCATCGCCAAAGGATTCACACAGGCGACCACCAACAAATCTCGATCATGCGCCCAGTTCGTTAACTCATCCACCTTTTCTAAACCACCAAAAAAATTGGGCTGCGGAATAATTAAGGCCGCGGTATCCTCGACTTTCAATCGATTTAAATCCTCCATCTCGATCAACCCAGTTTTTGCATTAAAAGGGATCGTTTCTATGGCGATGCTTTGTTGCAATAAAATCGTTTTCAAGACTCGTCGGTAACGAGGGTTTAATGATTGCGGTACTAAAATTCGTCGCGTTTTGCCGCGTTTTATTCGAACAGCCATGAGTGCCGCTTCCGCCAAAGCGGTTGCGCCATCGTAAAGCGACGCGTTCGACACGTCCATACCCAACAAAGACGACATCATGGTTTGGTATTCGTAAATTAATTGTAGCGATCCCTGACTGGCTTCGGCTTGATAGGGTGTGTAGGCCGTGTAAAATTCACCGCGCGTTGTAATTTCCCACACGGCTGCTGGAATAAAATGTTCATAGGCACCCGCGCCGATGAAACATCGCAGCGTATTCGAATTCGGTTCACGCGACTTCATGAGATGCGTGATATCACACTCGTTTAAACCTTCAGGAACGGTGGTAATGTTTGGCGAACGCAACGCACTCGGAATTTCGTCAAACAAAGCTTCAATGTCACTCACACCAATCGTAGCTAACATTTGTTTAATATCATCAGGTGTGTGTGGAATAAAAGGCATGAGCCTGTCTCCCTATTGTTTATTCTGCTTCTTCTTTTACCGCTTCTTTGTAGGCGTCAACATCCATTAAACTATCCAGTTCTTCCAAATCGTCGGCCTTGATGCGATACAACCAGCCATCACCATAAGGATCCCGATTCACGGTGGACGGATCGCTCCTCACCAGGTCGTTTACTTCCATCACCGTACCACTCACGGGACTGTAAACATCCGCTGCTGTTTTTACGGATTCCACCACCGCTGCTTCATCGCCCGCATCGACGTGATTATCCACTTCGGGCAAATCAACAAAAACGAGATCTCCCATCTGGGTCTGCGCGTGATCGGTAATTCCAACCGTGATGACATCGTTGGTTTCTGCACGAACCCACTCGTGACTTTTGGTATAACGCAAATCGTCTGGAAAATCAGACATGGTTTTCTCCTCTTATATTAATTTTTTACCCTGACGAACAAATGGTGGCTTAACAATTTTTACCGGAATTTGTTTCCCACGTCGATCGACATACGTGTTTCCTGACACGTCGATTGGAACCCGAGCAAGCGCAATTGCATGGCCCATCGTCGGTGAAAAGCTTCCGCTGGTGATTTCACCTTCACCATTGCCATCCATATAAACCTTTTGGTGATTGCGCAGCACGCCCGGCTCTTCCATCACGAGTCCAACCAACTGTTCATGAATGCCTTCAGCCAGTTGCTTTTTCAACGCATCGCGTCCGATAAAATCACGAGTCGGGTCATTCCAAGAAACGGTCCACGCCAAATTCGAATTCAACGGCGTGGTGGTTTCATCCATGTCCGATCCATATAAATTTAATCCGGCCTCAAGGCGCAAAGTATCTCGCGCGCCCAAACCACAGGGCTTTGCTCCCTGTGAAATTAATTTTTTCCACACGTCCACCGCTTTCAACTGTGGCAAGACAATTTCTAAACCATCTTCACCGGTGTATCCGGTGCGCGCCAGCAAACAGTTCTCATCCACGACAAACTGAAATCGATGCACTTCCTTTAAAGGCTTGGTAAGAGACGATTTAAAAACCGTCTGTGCAATCTCGAGCGCCTTTGGCCCTTGAATCGCAATGATGGCGAAATCGGGTCGCTCCACCACAGCCACATCAAACTGATCACTTTGTTCAACCATCCAGGCGATATCTTTCTCGCGTGTCGCTGCGTTAACGACAATCCGGTACTGCATGTCCGCCAACTGATACACAATCAAGTCATCAATCACACCACCATCGGCGTTGAGCATACAACTGTATAAGGCTCGCCCCGGGGTAATTTTCTGAATGTCGTTGGCTAAGAGGTATCTCAAAAAATAAACCGCATCCGGGCCAGAGACATCAAGCACACCCATGTGGGAAACATCGAAAAGACCAGCCGATCGGCGCACGTGGTGGTGTTCTTCGAGCTGAGAGCCATAATGCAGAGGCATTTCCCAACCAGAGAAATCAACAAAATGAGCGCCGGCTTTTTGATGCTGTTTATAAAGAATCGTCTGACGTAACATTGTCGTCTTCCGTTATCACAATGAGCGAGGATTATAACCAGCTGGACCATGGGATACTAGAGCTGCTTTATGCATCGCTCATCGGTAAAGTGACCACCACTACCAGCCCTTTTGGTTCACGATTCAACAACGTGATCTCGCCCCCGTGGGCCCGAATGATATCGCGAGCAACCGCAATCCCTAAACCAGCACCACTTTTGCTCGGCGAACGTGACGCGTCCACACGATAAAA
>CAYGED010000206.1:0-2820 GCA_964348555.1 uncultured Coxiellaceae bacterium | reverse complement strand
GCATGAATATAATTAAACTCGAATAAAATTGGCTCTATTGGATACCAATTAAGTCCAAAAGTAAAGTTACGCTCTTTCCCGCCTTCAACGATGCCGTCCATTAAATCTAAATCACTGTAACGCACGGCGATTTGCCAAGCACCATAGCGATGCTGAATATTTTTGATCATCACAAATCCCGCGTCCTTGAAACTGTAATTTCTCGACTCCCCGGTTAAAAAATAATTGGCTGTCACGTAGTAACCTTGAAATTGCAAATTTGAAAATCCGATTTGGCGATTAACCCAGGTTTTTATATACTCGGCTTGCATCGACAACGAACCCAGCACACCCGCAATGGAAGCGTCGATAATTTTCGTGCTCTCCACATCGCTAATTAAACCCGTGTCCAGCAACGTCCCTTGATTCTGTGCTGTCACTTCAGGAATCGTCGAGAAGTCCACCGAGTGGCTGCCATCCGGTTGCTGATACCAACCCGCCAAACCAAGGTGAACAACACGTCGATCGGTGTGTATCGGTGAAAAGGTTAAATTCAAGGTATAAGAAGTGGGTGGATGCCCCTGGTAACTCACCCCCGCTCCTGGCCCAAAAACCGTTGCATACACCGTAAATGGACTTTTAAAATAAGCTATTTGACCACCCAGTGAGTATGGCGTACTAAACGCTGAGTCGGGCAATCCCAACTCCAAAAATTCAATGGCTGACGTATCGCCGGTATTTTCCAAACCAAATAATGGAAATAGTTGACCCACCGAAAAAAGAAAATCGGGCAATCCAATGTAAGTGAGGTTCGCATCGATGAGTTGGCCAATCGCAAAATCATAGGCTAAATTTACCTGCCAATCATTGTAGAATTGAAACGTTGAATTAAAACGAGCCGCACGCCAGTTTGAAATCCCCGTTAACTCCGGCGCGGCGTTGTACAAAGACATGAGATCGCCCTGCACATAACCACCAAAATAAAGATCAAAATTTTTAGAAGGCGATTGATAGGTTGGGCCTTCTAATTCCATGTGAGTCCGAAAAGGCCCTTGCGCGAAAGCAACGGAAGCGATACTAGAAAGAAGCACAACAACAATTGAATAGTAGCCGTTTTTCAATCCAGTCATCCTTGTCCACGTGCGCAGTCATGCCCCGACAGTCGTCAGCCGGAAATATTGTATCACCAAATTCAATTGAGGCGCGAGACCAATTTCACCATCAGACAGGGCCATCTGCTCTGAACGATTAATCTCCTCGCCTTCTCATCTAAAACTGGTTTTTTGATGTTGAATCCTGGATAATTTATGCTAGCAAAACAAATTTAATGATAGGTCCGCATGAAAAAAATATTGATCTTACTATTTCTTCTATTTCCATTTTCGCTTTTGGCAGATTCACCCATGAGCCCTATTCCTGCCGATGAAGCCTTTCAATTTAGCGCGACTGCCAAAGACAATCAAACGCTCATTGCCATTTGGCAAATAAAAAAAGGATTTTACTTGTATCGTGACCGCATTCATTTTTCGCCCGTCAAACCGAACGAAGATCGCTTGGGCCAACCGTTATGGCCTGACGTCGATGACTATAAACATTATCCCGGGATTGGAAAATTACCGGTTTATACAGGCCAATTGCGAATTCCGATTCCCATTATTACCAGCCGTCAGCCCTTCATCGCTTTCCAAGCCGCGTATCAAGGATGTTCAGAAGCGGGTTTTTGCTATCCTCCCATCACCAAAACCGTGCAAGTCGATTTGACTGGCCATTACATGAAACCCGTACAAGCGTTAGCAGTCGATATCGCACCCCAACTGCCGACGTTGATGCCATCCGTGGTCATTCCGCCACAAAATCAAACCACACAATTGCTGCAGCATAAAAATCTCTTTCTCGTGCTCGTGACTTTTTTTGGTTTCGGTCTTTTATTGTCGTTAACACCCTGCGTCTTGCCCATGATCCCCATTCTTTCTGGGATTATCGTCGGGCAACGCGATGCCACCCACGCTCGCGCTTTTACACTATCGTTGGCCTATGTGTTGGGCATGGCAGTGACTTACGCCATCGCCGGTGTGATTTTTGGATGGATCGGCGGAACTGTTCAAGCGATTTTTCAACAGCCCTGGATTATCATTCTTTTTAGTTTAATCTTTATCGCGTTAGCATTTTCATTATTTGGATTCTACGAGCTTCAACTTCCCGAGCGTTGGCGACAAGGACTTGCATCAGCAAGCAATCAGCAAAAACGCGGAACTTACATCGGCGTAGCCATCATGGGCTGCCTTTCCACACTCATCGTCTCGCCCTGTGTCACTCCACCGCTTGTCGGTGCGCTTGGTTACATTAGTCAAACGGGTCATGCACTGTTTGGCGGCGCCGCGCTTTTTGTCATGGGCATTGGGATGGGTATACCGCTCATGGTGATCGGCGCATTCGGGACGACTTTATTACCCAAAGCCGGCGCTTGGATGAATAGCATCAAAATGGTGTTGGGTCTTTTGATGCTCGCTGTCGCTATTTGGATGCTCGCACGAATTTTACCGGGACACATGACCATGATATTGTGGGGTGCGCTCGCCATTGGTTCTTCCATCGCTTTTGGCGGTCTCTCGTCACCCAAAAGCCGACGACAACGTATCGGAAAACTCCTCGGCATTTTATTATTTATTTACGGGATTGTTTTACTCATCGGCAGCTTTTTTGGCAACACAAATCCTTTACGCCCACTCAATTTTTCCGCGCCAATACAACAAAGATCAGCGACGAATTTTATTCTCGTCAAAACGATTCAACAGGCGGAAGAACAACTTCACATTGCCGCAAGCGAGCAAACACTAACTT
>CAYGED010000205.1:0-2831 GCA_964348555.1 uncultured Coxiellaceae bacterium | reverse complement strand
CATTTATATTTAAATGGTACAAGCTGATTTAAATCCGCGCGACAATTAATAATTTTTTTATCGTCGACTTGAATGCGAGCGGCGTTCATTTCGATTTGTTCGAGACCAGTAATAATTATCGGCGCAGTCGCTGTCGCTCCCACTTCTATTCGCTTCGAATTAGCGCTGGTAATATTATTCTCAGTCCAGTTGAGCGTTGTTTCTGTCATCCTATTCCCCCTTGGTTATTGACATGCTTCACATTCTGGATTATCAATCGAACATGCTTTTGGCAGTGATTCTTCTGATGATCCAATAGCAACCGCATTTAATTTTGCATCACTAATCGTAGACTTTTCTGTACTTGTTGCACCGAGTGTTCGCAAATAATAAGTTGTTTTTAATCCTGACAACCATGCTTTGCGATACAGCTCATCCAATTTTTTACCAGATGGTTCTGCCATATATAAATTAAGTGATTGCGCTTGATCAATCCATTTTTGTCTGCGCGAACCTGCCTCAACCAACCACAATGGATCAATTTCAAATGATGTTGCAAATAGTAATTTTATATCAGCAGGTATGCGTTCGATTGCTTGCAAGCTGCCATTATAATATTTTAAATCGTGAATCATGACTTGATCCCAAAGTCCGCGCTTTTTTAGCTCGACGACAAGCAAAGGATTTGCAACCGTAAATTCACCCGACAAATTCGATTTCACATATAAATTTTGATAGGTTGGCTCGATGGATTGTGACACGCCGCAAATATTTGAAATCGTGGCTGTTGGTGCAATCGCCATTGTGTTGGAATTACGCATACCTTGTTTTTTAACTGTTTTGCGCAACGCATCCCAATCCAAAGTTGATTTTGTATTTTGCTCAAAAAATTCTTCACGTGTTTTTTTCAACAACGCAATTGAATCAATCGGCAAAATACCTTGATCCCACAATGAACCTTTGTATGATTCATAGGTACCACGTTCAGCGGCCAAATCACTGGATGCGGTAATTGCGTAATACGAAATTAATTCCATGCTTTCATCCGCAAACTTCACACATTCCTCCGACGCGAAGTTGATGTTGAGTTGATACAGTGCGTCCTGGAATCCGCCCGCGCCGAAACCTACCGGACGGTGGCGCATGTTGGAATTTCTTCCCTCAATCGTCGGATAGAAGTTGAGGTCAATGACGTTATCAAGCATCCGCATGCCGACCGTCACGGTTTCTTTTACTTTCTCAGCATCCCACCGACCGTCGGTCACGTGCACGGCAAAGTTGAGCCAGCCCAGATTGCAGACCGCAGTTTCGTCTTTTGAATTGTTCAGCGTAATTTCCGTGCAGAGATTTGAATTGTGTACGACGCCCACGTGGTCCTGCGGACTTCGTATGTTTGAAGGATCTTTGAATGTAATCCACGGGTGTCCCGTCTCGTAAAGCATCGCGAGCATTTTTTTCCACAAGTCGCCCGCTTTCATTCTCTTGAAGAGTTTTATTTTCCCTTCGTCCGCCATCTTTTCGTACTGCGCGTAGGCTTCATCAAATTTGCTGCCGTAGATGTGGTGCAAGTCAGGCACCTCATCCGGCGAGAAGAGCGTCCATTGTCCGTCTTCCCGTACCCGCTTCATGAACAAATCCGGAATCCAGTTCGCGGTGTTCATGTCGTGCGTGCGACGGCGCTCATCACCGGTGTTCTTCCTCAACTCCAAAAAGTCCTCAACGTCGTAGTGCCAGGTCTCCAGGTATACGGCGGTAGCCCCGCGCCTCCTTCCCGAGCGGTTAATGGCAACGGTAACGTCGTTTGCTATCTTCAAAAACGGAACAACACCCTGGGAAGTGATGCCTGCCTTCTTTATATATGCTCCGGTGCCGCGGATGTTGGTCCAGTCGGTACCGATGCCCCCCGCCCACTTGGACATCTGCGCATTGTCGCCGTAGACCTTGAAAATATTATCCAAATCGTCGTCAACGGTATTGAGGTAGCAGGAAGAGAGCTGTGCACGCACCATGCCGGAGTGGAACAATGTCGGCGTTGAGGGAACGAAGCGATGGGTAGAAAGGATTTCGTAGAAACGAATCGCCCATGCTTCCCTGTTCTCTTTCTCATTCAATCCCAAGCCCATCGCGACACGCATATACAGAGTCTGCGGAGTTTCCAGAAGCTTCTTTACTTTTGAGTCCGTCCGATCAGCGATGAAGTAACGGTCCGAAAGCGTAGCAACACCCATGTACTTCAAAAGTCGGTCGCGCTCGGGTCGGAGCGCCGCCGCGAGTTTTGAAAGGTCGTAGCCGAGCATGCGCTCATCAAGAATTTTCAAAGTAACCGCGCGCTTCACATTGTCCGTAAACGCGGAACGATACTGCGCGTCAAAATCCGGAGAAACAATGGTAATACCTTCTTTCTTCAGAACTTTTCCGTAGAGCGAATTCAAAAGAAGTTGCGCCGCAAGCTGGTTGTACGCGGGGTCGCGTTCAATCATTGAACGCGCGACCATAATCATGGTGCGTTCCACTTCGGAGGTCGTAATGCCGTCATACACTTCCCGCTGCACCTGCTCAATGAACGCGTCGGCGTTCACGACGTCTTTGTATTCCGGAAGAATGCTGTATTCCAGTGTCTTTTTTATTTTATCTATTGAAAATATTTCACGCGTCCCGTCGGATTTCAAAATTAAAAGTTCGCGCTTCTCAATTTTCTCTACAACCTCTTCCTGTTTCTCCTGACGAATCTTCGTGTGTTCGTACCGATAGATAATGTATGACTTTGCGACGTCATAGTAGCCGCGCTCCATCAACGCGTGCTCTACCAAATCCTGCACTTCCTCCCCGGTCGGCCATGCGGCCGTCCCCGC
>CAYGED010000204.1:0-2831 GCA_964348555.1 uncultured Coxiellaceae bacterium | reverse complement strand
GCTTAACCTATATCCCAAGCAGCCTCCTCAACCTCCAATTTAATCGATTTGCGACGGCCACGTTTTCGCACTCTCTGTTCGCTGACCGCCCATTCATCGATATTGATACGCGCGCGTGGTTTTAATATTCGCTCAAAATCTTCAATAACGCCCAACGCTGAACACAAGGCCAACAAACGCTCTAGAGAAGTATTTCCTGTCCGTTCAAATCGTTTGAGCGAATACACATTCACCCGCGACTGTTGCGCCAAATCCTCGCGCGTCCAATTGCGACGTAATCGTAGGGTTTTCACGCGACGAGCAATTTCATGCATCAGTTGAGCAGGGGACTTTAATTCAGCCATGATTCACACTCCTTGTCTTTCACATCAAAACAATGATATTTTAAATGGGCCATGACAAGCAACTATCGCCACTATTCCACCTTAGATCAACTGCTTCTCCAATGCCAGGCGGGAATTGAGACGCTGTTGGGGAAACCCATGGCTCGCCGCGACAATCCAGCCAAATCCCTTAAAAATCCTCTATTAAATGCGGAATTAAAAAAACAAAGCGCGGGATTTATGCGGGTCAATCACACGGGTGAAGTCTGCGCCCAAGCACTTTACCGAGGGCAGTTAGCGTTTTCAAAATCCACGGAAGTCAGCGCTTTTCTCGCTAACGCTGCCGAGGAAGAAACGGATCATTTAGCCTGGTGCCAAGAACGGCTCCATGAACTCGGTGCGCACACGAGTTATCTCAATGTTTTTTGGTATACCCTGGCCTTTCTCATCGGCATGTTGGCAGGCTTATCGGGCGAGGGGATCAGCTTGGGCTTTGTGGAAGAGACAGAAAAACAAGTTGAAGCTCACCTCGATTCGCACCTACGAAAACTTCCCATCGAAGACACAAAGAGTCGTGCTATCGTGAAACAAATGCAGACCGATGAAATCGAACACGGCCAACAGGCTAAACAAGTGGGCGCTGTTGAACTGCCTTTTATGATTAAAAAATTAATGGCTTTACAAGCTCGCGTGATGACCACGACTGCCTATTGGATTTAACAGCAAGTAGCCCGTATGAAGCGAAGCGAAATACGGGAAATTAAGAAATTAAAAGGGAGGTCATTAGGGATGGGGCCAATTATGGAGAATGAAAATCCGAAAATCCCGTATTCCGCTTCGCTTCATACGGGCTACTTGCTCAGTCAGTGGCACGCACAAATTCATGCCGCATCTTTTTAACAACGTCTTTATAATGAGACGCGTGAAATAGCCCAGATCCCACAACAAAAAAATCCGCTCCTGCTTTAGCAACGTCGCCAATATTATCGGATTTAATGCCACCATCGATACCCAACATCGATTGTCCATTTATCTGATCCAACAAATGCCGCGTCCTCGAAATTTTTTCAAGACTCGATGGAATAAACTTTTGCCCTGCGAATCCAGGAAAGACAGACATTAACAAAATCAAATCCAACTCCTTTAAAATAGTGTCGCCCACTTGAAGCGGTTTATCCGGATTAAACGCGAGGCCAACACCCATTCCGATTTTTTTAATTTCATGAATAGTCTTTTGAACATCGTTTACGGTTTCGGGGTGAAACGTTAACAAGCTCGCCCCCGCATCTGCAAAAGGTTTTATAAAATCCAATGGATTTTTTACCATCAAGTGCACATCGATCGGTGCTTTCACACCGGCTTTTCTCAACGACTGGCAAATGACGGCACCAAAGCTTAAGTTCGGCACAAAATGATTATCCATCACGTCGAAGTGAATATAATCGACGCCCGCATCCAGTGCGTCTTTCACTTCTTCGCCGAGACGAGTAAAATCAGCAGCCAATATCGAAGCGGAGATTATCTTTTTAGGCATGATTTTTTCCCACTGCAGTCCCTTTAGGCACCATCTTAGCCCAATGTACCAGGCCCGTGCGCACCCATCAAGCAATAATAACACCTGAGAGTCTCTGCGGCAGAATAAAATGTGATAAAATGACAGGCTCTTAAGGAATAAAACAAATGACAATCATCCCAAAATCACTTCACTTTGGCACCACACCAACAGAACCCTTTTCCCCAATGGAACAGTGCTTCTTAGATCATCAGGTTGATATCGAAGCGTGGTTCCGTCAACAATGGTTGAAAACACCGCCTCCTTTTTACACGTCCGTTGATTTACGAAACGCGGGTTTTAAACTGGCTCCGGTTGACACCAATTTATTTCCAGCGGGCTTTAACAATTTAAACCCCGAACATTTGCCCCTTTATGTTCAAGCAGTGCAAGCGACCATGGCTGAGATTTGCCCCAATGCAACGCGACTCCTGATCATTCCAGAAAACCATTCACGAAATCTTTTCTATTTTGAAAGCCTGAGCATGCTATCCGACATTCTCAAACACGCGGGTTTTGAAGTGCGAATCGGTTCGCTCGACCCTTCGTTAACTACACCGTTGGAGCCCAAGCTCGAGTCAGGCCGCACAATTAAAATAGAACCCTTAGAGCGGAAACAGCATCAAGTCGGTGTTAAAGATTTTTTTCCCTGTTGCGTGATTTTAAACAATGATTTATCCGGAAGCATCCCCGATATATTTCGTGACCTGGATCAGAACATCATGCCAGCGCCTCAATTGGGCTGGGCCACACGATTAAAATCCGGGCATTTTCATACTTACCAACAAGTCGCCGAAGAATTTTCGACGGTGCTGAATATCGATGCTTGGTTGATCAGACCGATCTTCGATCAATGCCCCGAAGTGAATTTCCTAAAAAAAGAAGGTGAACAATGCTTAGTGAGTCGTGCCGAAGGCGTACTAAAACAAATCCGAAAAAAATACCTAGCCTATAAT
>CAYGED010000203.1:0-2849 GCA_964348555.1 uncultured Coxiellaceae bacterium | reverse complement strand
TGTGGGGAGTGTGCCGAGTTTCAATTTGCTCCGTCACGATATCGAATCCATCGCGCGCTACAATCATTTGCATCCCGACGAAAAACCTCGGCAAAGCCATGTTGAAACTTGCTTAGCGAAACAAAAAGGACCGGTTATTGCTGCAACGGATTACATGAAGTTAGTGGCAAATCAAATTCGAGAAGCCATCAAGCAACCGTATTACGTGTTGGGAACCGATGGATTTGGTCGAAGTGATACGCGACCAGCTTTGCGCGATTTCTTTGAAGTCGATGCGAAAATGATTGCATACACAGCGTTAAAAGCATTGTGTGATCAAGGGGATTACACAAAAGCCGACTTGAAAAAAGCGATGAAGTCGCTTCGTATTGATCCGGATCGCCCGGATCCTTGGACGGTTTAACAGCGACAGAAGGGGAACACAGTGGCAAAACAAGTGAAAGACGTTCTCATACCGGATATCGGTGGTGCGCACGATGTTCAGGTCATCGAGATTCATGTCAAGCCAGGTGATTCTGTTGCCAACGAAGCGTCGTTGATCACGTTAGAAGGTGACAAGGCAACGATGGATGTTCCGGCGCCTTTTGCTGGCGTGGTTAAATCGATTGAGGTTAAGGTGGGTGATAAGGTTCAAGAAGGTTCGAAAATTCTAATGATGGAAGTGGAAGGTGAGGGCGCTGCGAAAGCCGAAGAAAAACCGATAAAGTCTACCGTGGAAGAACCGCTGAAAACGGAAGCGCCACGCAAAGTCGAAACCTCAGAATCCGTTTCTTTTGAAGAAGAAGGTTTTGGGACGACTGTTCATGCTGGCCCCGGGGTTCGCCGAATCGCTCATGAGTTTGGGATTAATTTATTAAAAATTGCGAGTAGCGGACCCAAAGGCCGCATACTCAAAGAAGACGTTCAGCAATATGTAAAATCACAGCTAAAAATTGCCGAAGGTAAAAGTGCTGGTGGTGGATTTGGATTGACTCCCGCACCGAAAATTGATTTTTCAAAGTTCGGTGATATTGAAAAACAGCCTTTATCAAAGATTAAAAAAGCAACGGGTGTGAATTTAAGTCGGAATTGGGTGACGATTCCGCACGTGACGCAATTTGGCGAAGCGGACGTTACCGAGTTGGAAGACTTTCGGAAAAGCCAAAAAGAATATGCTGAACAGCACAGCGTTAAATTAACACCGCTGGTTTTTTTAATTAAAGCGGTGGTGGGTGCGTTGAAAGAATATCCGCAATTCAATGCATCTTTAGATGAAACAGGCGAAAATCTTATCTTGAAAAAATATTTCCATATTGGCGTTGCTGTTGATACACCCAATGGTTTGGTTGTGCCCGTTGTTCGTGATGCCGATAAAAAAGGCGTATTTGAGATAGCGAAAGAATTAGGTGTCATCAGTGAAAAAGCGCGAACAAAAGGTTTGACACTGATTGACATGCAAGGCGGATGTTTGAGTATTTCCAGTTTAGGCGGCATTGGCGGAACGGCCTTTACGCCGATTATCAATGCGCCGGAAGTGGCGATATTGGGT
Source organism: uncultured Coxiellaceae bacterium (assembly GCA_964348555.1). Lineage (GTDB taxonomy): Bacteria > Pseudomonadota > Gammaproteobacteria > Coxiellales > Coxiellaceae > CAMTUH01. Next base: position 1,321 of record CAYGED010000203.1, on the reverse strand, counting down.
GTATCGCGAATGGCGTGGAAATCCGTTTGTCGAAGCAAAGGGGATTGTGAGACGCGTTTGATGCTGCCGCTGTCGTTGTCTTATGATCATCGCGTCATCGACGGAGCGGATGGAGCACGATTTATCGTTTATTTGACGGAACGATTGTCGGATATTCGAACTTTATTATTATAAAGAGGCTATCAATGTCAACAGAAATAAAAACTGAGCTCGTTGTTTTGGGCAGTGGCCCGGGTGGATACGCCGCTGCGTTTCGTGCTGCTGATCTCGGAAAGAAAGTGGTGTTGGTTGAGCGATATGACAGTATCGGTGGTGTTTGTTTGAATGTCGGTTGTATTCCTTCAAAAGCCTTATTGCACGTGGCGAAGGTCATTGGTGATGCCGAGGAGGTTAGCCCGTTTGGTGTGGACTTTGGAAAACCAACGATCGATGTCGTGAAGGTGCGTGAATGGAAAAATAACGTTGTGAAAAAATTAACGGGTGGACTCAAAGCGATGGCGAAGCAGCGTAAAGTCGACGTGGTCACCGGTGTTGGAAAATTTGCGTCACCCAACCAACTGTCCGTTGAAAATAACGGGGAAAAGACCACGATTCAATTTGAGCAAGCGATTATTGCGGCCGGCTCACTGCCGGTGAAATTACCGTTTGTTCCGGAAGACCGGCGAGTAATCGATTCAACCGGTGCTTTAGAATTGGAAAATATGAAAGGCCATTTACTCGTGATTGGTGGCGGCATTATCGGTTTAGAAATGGCAACCGTCTATCACGCCTTAGGAGCAAAGATTACGATTGTGGAAATGATGGATCAAATCATTCCGGGCGCTGACGCTGATGTGGTGAAACCGTTATTTCAACGTATTCAAAAACGGTACGAAAATATTTTGTTGAAGACGAGCGTGACCAAAGTGGAAGCGAAGAAAGACGGTTTGTACGTGATATTTAAAGGTGATCATGCGCCGCAAGAACCGCAGCGTTTCGATCAAATTTTAGTGGCGGTGGGTCGTCGACCGAATGGAAAAATGATCGATGCTGAAAAGGCAGGAATTAAGGTCGATGAACGCGGTTTTATTCCCGTCGATAATCAAATGCGCACGAATGTACAGCATATTTATGCGATTGGTGACGTTGTCGGTCAGCCGATGTTGGCGCATAAAGCCACCTACGAAGGTCGGTTAGCGGCAGAAGTGATCGCTGGGAAAAAGCATTTTAATGATGCGCGTTGTATTCCTTCCGTTGCGTACACCGATCCGGAAGTGTCGTGGGTGGGTGTGACTGAAAATCAAGCCAAAGAAAAAGGCATTCACTATGAAAAAGGCGTGTT
>CAYGED010000202.1:0-2854 GCA_964348555.1 uncultured Coxiellaceae bacterium | reverse complement strand
AATCATGCCCGGCCAGACATTCGTTTACGACATCAATGATGTGGTCATGCGCCTCAAAGCTGCGGAGATGTACGATCGCGGCTTGGCGGTGCTGACCAGCCGGAACCTGGCCCCAGGCGCCCATTACGGCACGTTTGAATATTACATTACAGGGGTGGCCCCAGGAACTATTCGCCGCAACCTTGATAAAACCACCCTACCTGGCGAAAAGAGGCAATACGTCAAGCATGTGGTGGCGAGGACTGTGGGGAAATGACAGAGGAAAAAGAGAAGGCGTTGGAGGCTTTGGATAAAATGAACGCCCTTTTTTATTCAGGAGCGCATGGGGGAGAGGATATTCTTGATAAACAAATCGAAACCATCCGCACCGCCCTCACCACCCCAACCATGGAGGACGAACTTGCGGAGGCGTTGGAGGTAGCTATCGGATTTGTTGAGGGTGAGTATATTGGGCCAGGCGGCGCAGATTTAACAGGAACTGGTATTATTAAACGGACAGAGGATATACTAGCTAAGTACAGGAAGAATAAGAAATGACCAAGGATAAGCATTGGACGCCACCGCCGAAGCGCAAGCAGTACGTCCAAGGCGTGCCGCATGAGATCGTGGAGATCGACCCTGAGAAGTCGAAGCGATTGGCGAAGGATGATTGGTATGACTGGAAGGAGGCGATCAGATGACGCCTTCACACAACAAAAGAGCAGTTTTCGATGATCTTGGGTCAAGTCTGACGGTTTACAGTGGTGATGAAAGGATGTTTACGATAGGGATTAACGGGTGGGTCGAGTGTGACAACCCCGCTGTTGAAAACGGGCCAATGTGGATAAAGTTTCCACATATAAATAATGGAGTGAACAGGATATGAAACAACATCAAACTCAACCGCAGACCCAAACGATAGCCTTTTGTGCGTCATGCAGGAAGCCAGTTTTACTCCCGCATGAGTGTGGAACTAAAATTTCTATTAAAATTAACAACCAACAAAGGAGACTGAAATGAGCGAACAAAATAAAATAATCGAAATAAACGGGATGAAATTTGAGGTCGACGCCAGAACGGCAACCTTGCGCCAACTCTCAACCCTCAAGATTGGGGCTAAGGTAAAGGTCTTAAAAGATAACACCGTTTACTGCGGAGTAATTATCGGTTTTGAGCCTTTTGAAAAAGACCCGGTAGTGGTTGTCTGTTATATGGACGGCGGATACTATTCCTCTCCAGACCTCAAGTTCCTTTATTACAAGAAGGATAGCAAAGAGCAGATAATCGTGTCTACCGAAGATGACGATGGCTCGATAGAGAGAGACTCTATCGTCGGAAAACTTAATAGCTCTATAGCCACAAAACAGCGTGAAATCATAGACCTTGAGGACAAGAAAAATTACTTTCTTAAAAACTTTAAGGTTTATTGGGATAAATTCGAGATAAAAGAGAGTGCGTAGGGTGATTGTGGTAAAGATTATGGGGAAGGAGATGAGGGTATGATGAGAGTATCTTGGTATGAATTAATTAATGGAGTTCTTAGGGGGCATTTCTTTATAAATACAATCCTATTAATTTAGTGGCGGCTTTGTTTATTCTTTTGTTAGCATTGTTATTTAGGGAGATAACAAAATGAATTGGATTCATTCAAAGACCACCGATGCTTCTGGTAGAAAACCTCAATGTGTTTACATCACAGATGATTGCCAGATTAAAGAAACGGATACAGATATAATTATTACCGAACCTGGCGGCAAAGAACATAAATTCGCAAAAGGCTCTTATGTTTTTACTAAAAGAGAGGGTATTTCATCATGGGATATAAAAAAATGACGAAATATAAAGCTGGTGATGAGGTGACTATAGTTCTGATGCAGCCCATGATTGACAGGCTTAATTCTGGACATGCATTTTATTGTCCTGAAGATTTAATCATCTCCCACAAACCAGCGCCGGAAGAGATGCCGGTATGGATAAATATGTACGCTGACCAACCGGCAGTTATTTTTGGCACCAGAGAAGCTGCATTTACTTATCGTAGCTCAGGTTATTTTCTCAATGTCATCAAACTCACCTACAATCCATCAACCAAAACGGCTACGGCGGAGGTGGTGTAAATGTACACAGAGAGAAAGCCTATACAGCAGTTTTTGGTTAAAGCATACTGTGGCGATGATTATTGTTCAGGTGAGCTTCAACACACAGGGCTTATCTTGACATCCCATCCCGCACAGTATCCGCACGAATGTCGAGAATGTCGTAAGGTTCATACACTGGAAACGATTTACCCGAAAATAGAGTATGAGGAGGTAAAATGACCATCGACAGCAAAGCGTTGGATGAGGCGATAAAATATTGCACGAGGCTGTATAACGATAGTGCTGCACAGCGTCCAGAGGGTGTTGTGCCTGACTGGTTAACCATCATCCTCGCCGCGCAGGAATGTCAGGGGTTGAGGGGTGAACTAAAGATACAAGACGATGCTAATGATATACTGACCGAGCAAAACGACCAACTCCGCGCCGAGATCGCCAGTCTCAAAGGCCAACTTGAAGGCAAGCAGATGGTGATAAACCAGCTTGAGGTCGAGATCGCCAGTCTCAGGAAGCAGAACGAGTGGCAACCGATAGAGACTGCGCCGAGGGATGGAACATATATTCTTGTTACTCGTTGTCCAGCAACCACAAGACCACCTATTTCAAAGGTATCTTGGAGCGCTGGCAGGGCGAGAATACCAGCATGGAGAATTTGGAATGGTGCAACTGGCCGCTTGGGTTACGGTCCAACCCACTGGATGCCTTTGCCACAACCGCCGAAAGTTAAGGAGTGAGGTGGATGGAACATAAATATAGGGTAAGACGCGGTTTGTGGGGAA
>CAYGED010000201.1:0-2889 GCA_964348555.1 uncultured Coxiellaceae bacterium | reverse complement strand
GCAACTAGGACCGCAATTAAAAATAGCTGTTTCAGTCGATGGGATATTGCTCATCCCACTGAAACACCACGCAACTCGAGTCAACGCCCAACCCAATTGGATTGGCGCAACCATAAAAAAATAAAACTTTTACTCGCTTTTTTTCTTTCTCTATTGTTAATTTTTAACACCCCAGTCGTTTGGTCTACTCCACGCTCATCAAAAAATTTAACTGACCTCCCACTCAATGAAGCGATCAACCGAATTATTGCAGAAGAAAAGCCGAGATCAGAAATGGGCATTTTGATCACCGACGTTAATACCGGAAAAACACTTTACAGTCGAAACGCCAATTATTTATTTCGTCCAGCCAGCGCTCAGAAATTATTTACCGCCGTGGCTGCACTGAGTTATCTCGGCCCTTCTTTTCGCTTTAAAACGCAACTACTCACGAATGGTGATATTCAAAAGCATACTTTACACGGTGATTTAATCATTAAATTCTCCGGCGACCCAGAACTCACGACCGACGATTTGAATGCGATAATCACTAAGCTTAAAGATCTTGGAATACGAGAAATCGAGGGCCATGTCTACGTCGATAACATGGCTTACAGTTTAATCCCATACCCACCGGGCTGGATGTGGGACGATCTGAGTTATGGCTACGCTGCTCCCATGAATGCGATCATCATCAACCGAAACAAATTCGTTTTGCATTTGGTTCCAGCGGCGAAAAATGGGCAAGCCCCAAAATTATATCCCATCATGCCCTCTGGGGTTTTACACTTCACGAATGAAGCCAGAACCGTTTCAAAGCACGACAAAGAATGTCCGCTCACCATCTATAGCGATATCAATAATGATTACATCATCTCGGGATGCATTCCCCGCACCTGGGGCCGCCAATTCCGAACGCTCGCGGTTCGAAATCCGCTGCCTTATGCCATCGTGTTGATCCAACAAAGTTTGGAAAATAATGGTATTCATTATCAACCACAGATTCAGGCGCACAAGGCGAATCCAAACGCCATTGTTTTGGCGCAGCACCTTTCCCCGCCCTTAAGTGAAATGCTAAAAGAAATGCTCAAAACCTCGGATAACCTCACCACGGATTCTTTATTAAATAAGATGGGTGAAGTTTATTACAAAGATCAAGGCACTTGGCACAATGGCATTCACGCCTTACAAAAAATCTTAAAACCAACGGGCATTGATTTTAAGCATAACCTACTCGATGATGGCGCTGGCTTATCTCGCTACAATTTATTGAGCCCGTATCAATTTTCCCAATTGCTTCAATACGCTTATCACAATGACTCCATCCGCACACCCCTGATGCAAGCGCTGCCTATCGGCGGGATCGATGGCACGTTGATTTACCGCATGCGCTACGCGGCCAAAGGGCGGCGTGTGCATGCGAAAACCGGCACAATGACCGGCATTTGTGCACTCGCGGGTTACGTCCGAACGAAACACCACGGGACGCTCGCTTTTGTCATCATGGTGAATGGTTTCGTTGGAAAAGCGCGCCCGTATCGCCATATCCAAGATAAAATTTGCGAGTTGCTGGCCAAACACGCCGGGCCCGCGCGTGGATAAATACGCGGTTATTGGCAATCCAGTCGAACACAGTTTATCGCCTCTGATACTCCAAGCATTCGCCAAGCAAACGGGAAAATCGTTTGAGTACACAACAATAAAACCTCCGCTAGATGGGTTCGTTTCTGCTGTCCGCCGTTTTCAAGGAGAAGGTGGAAAAGGACTCAATGTCACCTTGCCATTTAAGCGCGAAGCTTATCACTTAGCTGATCAACGAAGTGCAGCGGCTAAAATGGCTCAGGCTGCCAGTGTGCTTAAATTCAACTCCGATGGGAGTATCTTTGCAGATAATTTCGATGGCCACGGACTGGTTCAAGATTTGAAGGTGAACCACCACATCACCCTGGCACAGAAAAATATTCTCATCCTGGGTGCCGGCGGCAGCGTGAGAGGAATAATCGCCGCCTTGATTAAGGAATCACCTAAAAAAATCCTTATTGCCAATCGCACCGAAAATAGAGCCATTGAATTGGCCCAGGATTTTAAACCCACGAGTCATGTCGACGGTACCGGTTTAAATCAACTGGAAGCAAAATTTTACGACATTATTATCCACGCAACGAGTATGGGACACCAACAAAGTGTTCTCAATTTGCCAAACGGACTCATGACAGAACATACCTGTTGCTATGACATTTCTTATGGAAAAGCAGCAACACACTTTTTAAATTGGGCAAAATTACAAGGCGCACAGTTATGTTTCGACGGCATCGGCATGCTGGTTGAACACAACGCGGCAGCATTTTATTTATGGTTTGGAATTCATCCACAAACAAAATCAGTCATTGAACAAATATTTCGAGATTATCCATAACATCGTGTAAGTGATTTCTCAGCGCACTGTGGGATTTTATTGTTTCATCCTTAAAATTGATGATTTTACCTTGTTATTGAAAAAAATCCTGGTACATTATCACGTAATGGTTAAGCAACGGAATTGCTTGTCTGTAGAGAAAAAATATTTAGGACGTTTTGCCTCACGGATTGAGCAAGGTCTATGGATAGAACCGTTTGGTAGGGATTACCAGCCTTGGGGTGGTCGTAATGACCGCCCCTTCTTTTTTTAACTCATATTCACCGACTCAGTCACGAAATGCAGGTAGTTTCAATGGAAAATAAAGTAAAGCGTGATTCAACTGTGCAAGCGCCCAAGATTTCTTTCTTTAAAAGCAAAAACGGCGTGAAAGGGGTAGGGTATATTCTCTCACGCCGTCTTTGCTTTTTATAAGAACCACCTCCTTGTTGGTTTATTTTCGTGCCAAATTTATACTTTAGTCGTCAGTATAATTTCTATTCACTCTTCTACAA
>CAYGED010000200.1:0-2909 GCA_964348555.1 uncultured Coxiellaceae bacterium | reverse complement strand
TGTTAGTGGTCATGATGTTATCTCAAATTTGGTGCAATTCTCGAAAATCAAGAGACTCTGCTCAGCTGGGTGAAAAGTCAGCAACTTTACCGAACAGGGCGTTTTGCTCTTGAAATCGTGTACTTAGTGAATCATTCCCTGGTCGAAGCGGACATAATACACCCGTTTTGAGTGCATTGCCAGAGAAGGGTTGAGTGTGAAGGGCTAGCATTTAGGGAGATGCCCTGGTTTGAATTTTGACTAAAGAATGGCCCTCATGTTGAGGGCTGAATTGTTGCGCTGCCTATGGATTCTCGCAAACCCGATGTTATAATGCCTTACTTTCTCGTCACGACCCGGCATGAAATATCCGGATTAAGGCAAAGGAACATAGAAGGTAGCCTCAACATCATGACATTAGGCAAGCGCGTTTTACTCGGGATTTTGTGCATTTTTTTGTGCCTTCCCTTTTCCATGGCGAATGCTTTCATTGTTCGTGTGATTCAAGTTCAAGGATTACAACGAATCACATCGACAACCGTTCGCAGTTATTTGCCGTTTCACGAGGGGGAAAATTACACGCCCAGCAAAGGTGATGCGATCATCACAGCCCTTTACAAAACGGGATTTTTTAAAAGTGTCCAACTTTATCAGCGCGGTAGTGCGTTGGTGATTGACGTTGTTGAGCGGCCAACAATTTCGTTAATTCAGCTTTCCGGTAACAAAGAGATTCCCTCAAAAAAATTAAGGCCTATCTTAACAAAAATGGGTATTTCAGAAGGGCTGACGTACAACCCCACTAAAGTGAATGAAATTGTGTTGGGTTTAGAGCAACAATATGAAACCTTGGGGTATCGAGCCGCTTTGGTGACAACGAAAGTGATCCCGGGTCCACGAAATACGGTATCGCTTTATATCACGGTGCACGAAGGGACGGTCGCAACGGTTCGTTCGATTAAATTTGTCGGCAATCATGATTTCAGTCAACGAACATTGCGGGGTCAAATGGATAAAATGACCACGCGTAGTTTGTTTACCTGGATTTCTCATAAAGATCGTTATTCCCCGGAGAAGTTGCAAGAAGATTTACAGGCACTGACGGATTTTTACTTGAATCACGGGTATTTGCGTTTTCGTATTGTGAATAAGGGAATCACCTTTAATCAGAATAAAACCGGTGTTTATATCGTCATCACCCTGAGTGAAGGGCCGGTTTATCATATTGGGAAGTTTGATATTGTTGGGGAGACCTATGGTTTTCACGATGAACTTTACAAGCAAGTTCCATTTAAAAAAGGTGATGTTTTTTCTCGTCAAGGTGTTCTTGATACTGACAAGGCGCTCAGTGATTTTCTTGGGGATCGCGGGTATGCGTTTGCCACCGTGAATGTCAGTCCGATGATTGATGATGAGCAGCGCATCGTGAACCTGACTTTTGATGTTGTGCCGGGCGCGCGGGTCTATGTTCGTCGCATGAATTTCTTTGATAATGAGCGAACCGATCAGGTGGTGTTGAGACGCGAAATGCGACAATATGAAGCGAGTACGTATTCCTTATCAAAAATCGAGGAATCCAAGCGCCGTCTCAAACTCTTAGGCTATTTAGAGGATATTACTGAAACGCCCGAGCCGGTGGATGGTCAACCCAATCAAGTCGATTTAGATTGGCACGTAAAAGAAATTCCGGCTGGTCGTGCCAGTATTCAAGGTGGTTACTCGAGTCTTTATAAATTTCTTTATGGGGCTAGTATTTCTGAACCCAATTTTATGGGTACGGGGAAATATGTTTCATTGGGGTTTCAAAATAGCCAATATTCGGATTATTACTCGTTCAGCTACAACAATCCTTACTACACAACCTATGGATTAAGCCGTGGGTTTACCGTTTATTATTCCCACGTGAAACCCAATCCGAAATTTAATTTTGAATCTTATTTGATGGATGGTTACGGGATCGATGTCAACTATGGGTTGCCTGTTTCTGAGCGGAACTCATTAGCGTTGGGCTATGGCTTTGAACATATTGCTATTAGCCAAATTAACCCTGCACTGGCAGCGCCGAGTATTCTGAATTTTCTGGGGATTCCGGTGACTGCAACACAAGCCAACTTCGGTCGGCAATACAATGAATTTACGCTGACGGGTGGTTGGGCTTATAACGGATTGGATCGAGCTATTTTCCCGACGAAAGGGTTTTATAACGGGATTGGCGCACAAGTGGGTATGCCCATTATCAAGTCCAGCATTGGGTATTACAGCGTCACCTACAATGCAAAATATTATCAACCATTGGGCGCAGGGTTTGTCTTAAACCTGTTGACTAATTTAGGTTGGGGGGATGGTTTTGGAAATAATCCGCTGCCTTTCTTTAAGAATTTTTTCTCAGGTGGTATTGGTTCAGTGCCTGCCTTCGCACCAAACTCGTTAGGACCCAAGAACCGCTACAACAGCGATGGTGCTCTCGGTGGTAACTTAGAGCTCTTGGGTGGGGTGCATCTGATCCTGCCATCGTTCATCAGTCAGAAAGTGAGAACGGCGATTATTTTTGATGCCGGTAACGTGTTCCAAGTGCCGCGTTTCCCGGGTGATATTGCAACCCCAGCGCGTGCATCCGTTCAAGATCCTTTTGCTCGCAACACGCCGCAAATTATTCAGGATTATTCGAGAATTTGGCACAATATTAGGCCTTCCTTAGGCTTGGGAGTGGAATGGTGGTCGCCCATTGGCCCGATCGATTTAACACTGGCTTTCCCAATCAACAAGCAGAGTGGGGATGATACACAGCCGTTCCAGTTCTCGTTTGGTGTGAGTTTATAGCCTGGGAATCCCCATCGGGAAAAGCGTTTCGCACAAAGTGCGAAACTCCTGTTATAATCAACGTACTTTTACTTAAGGAGAAAAACATGCTTAAACGTTTGGCGCTATTGGTT
>CAYGED010000199.1:0-2919 GCA_964348555.1 uncultured Coxiellaceae bacterium | reverse complement strand
CGTACCGCTGCTATTAGCGCTGCTGTAGGTACTGATAAAGTAGAAGCCCTGCTGAAAGCCGTTTATCAAAGGATTAAAAAATGAAAAAACGTTACTATTTTGGAGATGCTTACCCGGAAATTTATTTTTCCCCCTGTCAGGCACGCTGCATGGCCTATTTTATTTTGGGATTTTCGAATACGCGAGTTGCTGAGGTGCTCAATTTATCTCCTCGAACCGTTGATGCCTACACGATTGAAATGCGAAAAAAATTGAATTGTTATTCAAAAAAGGCGATGGTTGAAAAGGTCAGGCAAACAGCTTTTATGAAATACATGAATGAACTGACGGGAGAAAGTGCGGTCTTGTCTGAATAGAACAAATTCTGGATAAGCACTTTTTGAATGTTGTACTTATCCAGAACGGGTATTATTGCTGCACTGAGCTTGTTTGGTGTTGCTTCATCCACTCGTGTTTCATGTGTGCGCCTCGCATGCCATGCATCAGCGTGCAAAGTAACATGAAAATGGATGCTAGCGTGATGATGTAGCCAAAGACTTTACCCAGAGAAACACATTTCCCATTATTTCGGTAAGCCCAAATCAAGAATCCCACACCCGCGCTGAGTGCGAGTAAGCCTATTCCAAAGGCTAAATCAAATAGAAGCATCATGACCTCCTCCGTTGTTGTCCATGGAAATATCATGATAATAGAAAGTGGATAGTCAGTTCATGCGATAGTGCCGTATTGGTTTGTAAGATAAATTACATTAACCTGGGTTTTGGATAAGCATATAATCCCCAAAACGCTTATCCAAAACCCAGGTTATCCCGGAAATTTGATTCAGGGATGAACAAATTATCCGGGATCCAGCGTAAAAAGCCCAGTTCTGGATAAGAAAATGAGGAGATTTTCTTATCCAGAACTGACGTTACATTATGGCGACTTTACATTCATAAAAGCGTGAATCCCGTCGGCAGCAAGCTCCCGTCCGTAACCCGAGCATTTTAGGCCACCAAAAGGGTGTCTGGGGTCGGATTTATCGCTTCTGTTGTCGGATTAATGGTTTGCAGTGGCATTGCTATTTCGCTTCACTCTTCGCTCGGTGCGTTTGTTTAGCAACTTGAATGAAATTATTGGGATCTGCTTTATCCCAAATGGTCATATAAAATTCAGGCGCGCGACGCTCAATTAAATCGTTTAGTTTTAAGTAAGGGAAAATTTGATCGTAATTAAGCGCTTTGTCTTTGCTGATACGTCGGTGAACGTGATAAGGTTGAAGTTCTTCTGGGCGTGAGAGACCTGTTGCGCCTAACACTTGCAGAAAGCTTTTTAAAGTGGCTTCGTGAAAATTTTTCACGCGCACCGATTTTTCGTCGACATTCAATGCATATCGACGTCGAGGGTCTTGCGTGGTAACGCCAGTGGGACAAGTGTTTAAATGGCATCGTCGAGATTGCACGCACCCTAATGCAAACATCATTCCACGTGCGCTATTGATCATGTCAGCGCCTAAGGCAATTTTGGTTAAAATGTCAAAGCCCGTAATTACTTTGCCACTGCCAATCAATCGAATGTGTTGACGCAAACCCGTACCAACCAGACAATTATGCGCAAAGATCAAGCCTTCGTTGAGTGGAACGCCCACACTGTCTGAAAATTCGAAAGGAGCTGCACCGGTGCCGCCTTCGGAACCATCGATGACGATAAAGTCGGGATAGATTCCAGTTTCCAACATGGCTTTACAAATCGCCATGAATTCGGACAAAATACCTATGCAAAGTTTAAATCCCGCCGGTTTTCCACCGCTTAAATCTCGAATCTGCTGGACAAATTCCAATAATCCCACGGGCGTTGAAAAGGTTGAATGCGTGGGTGGGGATAAGCAATCTACCCAAGGTTTAACACCTCTGGCTTCAGCTAATTCGGGTGTTACCTTCACACCAGGTAAAATGGCGCCGTGTGACGGTTTAGCGCCCTGAGAAATTTTGATTTCAACCATTTTAACATTGGGGTGCCTTGATTTTTCTTTGAATTGCTCGGGATCGAAATGCCCGTCTTTCAGGCGACAAGCAAAATAACCCGTTCCAATTTCCCAGACGATGTCACCACCTTCCATCAAGTGATATTTACTTAATCCGCCTTCGCCTGTGTCTTGGTGGAAATTCCCCATTTTTGCACCGCGATTTAACGCCCTGACCGCTTCCGCGCTGATGGCACCAAAACTCATGGCAGAGATGTTAAATCGTGATGCGTTATAAGGTTGTTTGCATTGAGGCCCACCAACCATTAAACGAGTCGATGTGTTGTAATCGGGTGCTTTCGGTAAAATAGAATGATTGACCCACTCGTAACCGACGTGGTGTACATCGAGTTGTGTGCCGAAAGGCATCGTGTCCACTTCTTTGTTAGCACGTTCGTAGACAAGAAATCGTTCCGCGTGTGAAAAAGGGGCACCGCCCTTTTCACTTTCGATAAAATAAGATTGAATTTGAGGTCGAATGCGTAAAAGCGTGTAACGCCAGTGCCCCCAGACAGGATAATTGCGTAAAATATTACTGCTTTTTTGCAAGACATCATACATGCCAATCAGGAAAAGAGGGCCAACACCAACGAGAAACCATAATATGGGTAGCCAAAAGAAGGCAACGATGGCAATTCCAGCAAGAACGACAGCAGAAATAATATAGAAATAAATACGAACAATCATTGTTTCATGGGCCACGTGTTTCTTCCTCATCCTTGTTGTCACGGCATCGCCTATTATCAATGCTGTGCTTACCTGCGTCAAATAACTTATTTATTTTTTCTGTGGGAGCCCCTGGATCGAAAAGCGGATTTGAAGGAATCAGCGTCAAAATGGGAGGATAGCGTTTGCTGAGTTGCGTATTGGTACAATGCAACGCGCAACACGTTACGGATGGCAGAATTAAATAAATG
>CAYGED010000198.1:0-2921 GCA_964348555.1 uncultured Coxiellaceae bacterium | reverse complement strand
CTGTAAAAAATAGGCGACCTTCTCGCTCACACCCGCATAAAAAGTTTTAAAACTATTAATGCAGGCGTCTGTCACACTGTGCTGGCAAAGCGAAGGCGTTTCAACTTCAAGAACATCACGTTCATGAAAAAATGCTCGAATAGCAGCATAGAATTTTGCACGCAGCTTCAGTGCTTCACGTGTCGTCGTGGGTTTCCAGTTGATTTCAACCTTTTGCACGAGAGACATATTCACCCGTTCGAGTATCAACCTTGATGACTTCGCCTTCGTTTATAAATAAGGGGACTTTTACCACCGCTCCAGATTCTAATTTTGCTGGTTTAGTGCCTCCCGTCGCCGTATCGCCACGCACACCCGGATCAGTTTCAACAATTTTCATTTCCACAAAAATGGGCGGTTGTACAAAAAGGGGAACGCCGTTCCACATCGTCAGGACACATAAATCCTGCTCTTTTAACCATTTTTTTGCTTCGCCCAATGCTTTTTCATTCGTGGCATGTTGTTCAAACGTATCAGGCACCATAAAATGCCAAAATTCCCCATCATTATATAAATACTGCATCTCGACTTCGGCCACGTCGGCACCCGGCAAGGTTTCTCCCGAGCGAAAAGTTCGCTCCAGCGTACGACCGGTTTTTAAATTTTTATATTTCACACGATTAAAGGCTTGTCCCTTACCTGGTTTTACAAACTCATTCTCGAGAATGGAACAGGGATCACCATCAATCATCACCTTCAATCCACCGCGGAAATCACTCGTGCTATGCGTTGTCATAAAAACCCCTTTCTGATTGGCATGCCGAGGGCTATCATAGGTGTATGCTAAAAATCTTGCAAGTCGCCATCCCAACGCCTTTGTGGCAATGCTTCGATTATAAACTGCCGCTCGGCATGAGCGATGAGACTTTAACACCGGGCGTGCGTTTGAAAATTCCCTTCGGTCGACAAGAACGCGTGGGTGTTTTAATGGGTGTGACTGAATCCTCTCTCTTTGGGATTGATCAACTCAAATCTGTTTTTTCTATTCTCGACACCGAACCGCTTATTCCAAACACGCTGCTTAAATTGTGTCGATGGGCCAGCGACTATTACCATCACCCCATCGGCGAAGTGATTTTTGGGATACTGCCGCCTTGGTTGCGGAAAGAAAAAATTTTATCGCTCGACGCGGCAACACCAAAAAAAACGGATACTGAAGAAAAGACTTCAACCATTATCACAAACCCTGATCAAAACAGAGCAATAGATTCGATTAATGCTGGTGATGATTTTTCCGTTTTTTTACTCGCTGGTGTCACGGGAAGTGGCAAAACAGAAGTTTACCTTCGCGCTATTTCAAAAATTTTATCGTCTGGCAAACAAGCGCTTATTCTGGTTCCTGAAATCGCACTCACACCACAGACGATACAGCGATTCAAAGATCGTTTTAATGTGCCCATCGTCGCTTTGCATTCCAATGTATCCGATAAAAAAAGAGCTGAAGCATGGCTGATGGCAAAAAACAACATGGCCAAAATTATTATTGGAACTCGATCAGCTGTTTTTACGCCCATGGCAAATCCTGGCATCATCATCATGGACGAAGAACACGATGCTTCATTTAAGCAGCAATCCGGATTTCGATACTCAGCCCGTGATTTATCCGTGATACGTGGACACATCGAAAATATTCCCGTTGTCCTTGGTTCGGCAACTCCCTCTCTTGAAAGTCTCTGCAATGTCAATCGTGGTCGTTATACTTTACTTTCTTTACCGGATCGTGCGGGAAACGCTATTCCACCCACCATAAAACTCATCGATATTCGTCGACAACCACTCTTGTCTGGCATGAGTGGAGCGCTGTTAACTGCCATCGAAGAGCATGTTAATAATCGTCAACAAGTTTTGCTCTTTCTCAACCGGCGCGGTTATGCGCCCACATTAATGTGCCACGCATGCGGACACGTGATGTCTTGTGAACGCTGCGATGCACGCTTGACACTGCACCACCATCCAACACGACTCTACTGCCATCATTGCGGCTCAAGCCATCGAGCTCCATCGACTTGCCCATCGTGTCATCAGGCCAACATGATTGATATCGGCTTAGGAACTGAGCGCTTAGAAGAAACGCTGCAGCAACGATTTCCACATTTTAATTTACTCCGTATCGATCGAGACAGCACACGACGAAAAAAAAGCATGGAAGAAAAGTTGAAAAAAATGCACGATCACGAAGCGGATATTTTAATTGGCACCCAAATGATTGCAAAAGGGCACCATTTTCCTAATTTGACTTTGGTGGCCATCATCGACTTAGACAGTGGATTTTACAGCTCCGATTTTCGAGCCATCGAACGCATGGGACAACTCCTCGTCCAAGTCAGCGGACGCGCTGGTCGTGAAGAAAAAATCGGCGAGGTCATCATACAAACACACCATCCCGATAATCCCTTACTTTCAACATTACTCATCAACGGTTATGACACTTTCGCCAAAACGCTTCTTCAAGAACGAGAGACGGCACAATTACCACCGTATGTTCACGCTGCGCTACTGCGCGCAGAAGCCATCAAAAAAGAGCTGCCCTCACAGTTTTTATTAAAAGCAAAAGCGTTTGCCTCCACGCATTCGCCAAACGATATTCAAGTGCTCGGCCCGATTTCAGCGACCATGGAACGAAAAGCAGGACGATATCGTCATCAATTATTATTTCAATCGAAAAATCGTGCGTCTTTGCATCGACTCCTCGATCAACTGATTCATCATCTTTCTAACGAAAAAATGCGACAAGTTAGATGGTCGCTCGATGTCGACCCTCAAGAAATAATGTAGAGCGTTTTGCGCATGGATTATTCTTAAGAAAACCCCGGTAGTGACGATTCATGAAAATTCAGTAAGCTAGGGTCATGGAAAAAGTTCATAATCCCCATGACAGATAC